>DASUSP010000327.1:0-8206 GCA_036375035.1 Candidatus Limnocylindria bacterium | reverse complement strand
CGAGAACGCGCGGCCCGGCGACATGAACGTCAACGCCACGAAGTCGAAGCAGCTGACCAACATCCGCACCCACAGCCTCGACGACTCGCTGCGGCTGACCCCGCCGCGTCCCATCACTTTGGAGTCGGCGATCGAGTTCATCGCGGTCGATGAGCTGGTGGAGGTGACGCCCACCGCCATTCGTCTCCGCAAGCGCGTCCTCGCAGCCGGCGACCGCAGGCGCTGACCCAGCCCCAGTATGGGGTCAGCGCAACCTGAGCAGGATGGGGTAATCCGGCACCAGCAAGTCCTCTACAGTGATCACTTCACCGGCAGCGGCGACCATGAGCTCCTGCTGCACCCCGCGGAGCGTGTCCAGCACCTCGACGGAATCCGCCTGGACGCCCCATACCGAGACCGTGATCGGCACGCCTGGGTCCTCGTCCACCGCAGCACCATCGGTCCAGAGCGCCAGGTAGTGGCTGCCATCGGGCAACGCGAATGCGTAGCTCGCGTATTCAACCGCCGGACCCTGGATCGAAACCTGGAGATCGACTGGGGCGGCTCGATCGATCAGCCAGGCGAGATTGCGGACGACGCGCGCGATGATCGGGATCTCGTCGTAGTTCTCACCGGCGATCCCTGCCCACACGTCCATCCCGAGGTGCATGAGGATGGCGCGGGCGTAGTACTTGGCCGCGACGACCTCGCTGTACACGCCCGGCTCCTGGTTGGCGTTGCGCTCCGTCCGCCATACCATCTCCTCGGCCAGGATCTCGCCGTCGAAACCGTTGGCGGCTGCCGTTGCCCGGATCTCCGCGAGCAGCGCGGGGTAGTTGGCGTAGTAGTCGCGAGTCTCGGGCAGCGAGGGCGACATGCCGTAGAACGGGTGCAGGCCGATGGCGTCCACCAGCCCCACGACATCCGACCCGACCACGCCGAAGAGGTAGTCCCGATCCCGCTCGTGGAAGGGCGCGGAGGCTCCACCGATTACGATCTTGGCGGTCGGGTCCAGCTCGCGGATCACCGGGACGGTGCGGCGCACTAGCTCCAGGTAGTCCGGCGGCTCCACGTAGATGACCGCCTCGTTGAGGATCTCATACCAGTCGATCCGGTCCCCGTAGCGGCCGATCGTCCGCCTCACGTACTCGAGGAAGCCCTGGATATCGGCCTCCTTGGAGTAATCCGGCTTCCGCGTGGTCCAGCCGTCGTCCCACTCGCGCAGGATGAGCACGGTGGTGATGCCCCGCTCGGCCAGGATGTCGATCGTCCGATCCTGGAACGGGTCGAACTCTGGCTCCGGGACCGATGCGTCACAGCGCCAGCACGCCTCCACGGGGTCCAGCCCGATCCGCGCCCAGGTCAGGCCCACCTGCTCCAGGTGGGTGATCGACCAGTCGTCCGCGGGGTCCGGCGCGAGGGCCTCTGGCCACCACTCGATCGGGAAGAAGTCGCCGATCCGGTTGGCGGTCGGAGGCGCAGCTGCCAGCTCGAGCGGGATGACGGGCTGAGGGTTGCCGGCCTGAAGCGTCCCATCGGCTGCCGGTGCCGGCGAGGGCGGGGCTGACAGGGAGGCTGAAGCCGATGGCGTCGCAGCAGTCGGGGTCCGCGTGGGTGGGCCGGCGCAACCGCCCACCAATGTGACAATCAGCAACCCGCCGACGATTGCCCGGTTCATGACGAAGCACTCTCCCCGTCTAGAGCCTCGGACAAGCACGGGCAGTCTCCCCCAATGACCCTTCGGCTTACCTACGGCAGCCACCGTCGATCCCATGCAGCCTTGGCCCGCCGGTTCAGGGGGCGCAGGTGTCACCCAGCGCCGGGAGCGGGACGAGGTCGCCGGTATCGATGTTCCAGGCCACGTAGCCGCCGTTGCACGCATCCTCGGACTCGCTCGGCATCTGCTCGATCGCGAGGATCCAGCCAGCCGGAAGCTCGACTACCGAGTAACCTCTCCCCACGTCTTGGCCAGTCACCAGCGCCACCTCTCGACCCGCTTCCACCGGTGCACGGCGGCTGGCACCGGTGCGGGGGTCGATGACATCGCCACCCCACTGCAGGGGTGAGCCATCCTCCTCGCGGCAGACAAGGACAGGAGTGCCGTCGGATTGGAGGGCGGGGACGCAGTAGCCGTCGGAACGTTCACCCGACCCGAGGTTGAAGGCCTGGCTATCCACCACCACGTCGCCGATGACGCCAAGTAGCGGCCACACCCCTGCGTCCTCGGCGGCAGCGTACTGCCGTGCCGCTCCAGTCGAGAGGTCCATCGTCCAGATGCGGCACAGTGAGCCACACTCCTCGACCGCCAGCGTCGCTCCGTCCGGCGCCACGGCGACCCGCACGAAGATGGACGCAGTGCGAGCCAGCACGATGCCGGTGGCGGCGACACCGGCCGATGGCGCCGCACGGAGTTTCTCCGGCTCAGCCGCGCTCTCGAGATCTATGCGCCACACGCTCCAGCTATCTGGCTCGTCCCGCAAGGCCACGAAGGCGCTGCTTCCGTCGGGACTGAGAGCCCCGTGATCGATTGCCTCGGGTGCCCGGTAGACGATGCGGTCCTCGCCGCTGTCGACGTCCACCAAGTGCAGGTCGGTGCCGCCAGCCCACAACACGCGACCCGCTGCGGGAGCCGTCGCCCAGCGGCTCACCCCGGTCCCGCTCATCGTGAATTCCCATTCGCCATCAAGCCCAGCGTCGATCTTGGCGGTGACCTTCCCGTCGAGGGTTCCGATCACCAACCTCGTGGGAACGATCCCAAGCCGCCAATCCTGCTCACTGCCCTCGCCGAACTCAAGTCGGACGAAGCCGAGGCGGTCCAGCGCGAGCGCGGTCGGGGTGGGCTCGGGTGTTCGAGCGGGCTGCGACGCAGCGAGCGCTGGCGAGGCTGTTGCTGCGTCGCTCGGCAGCACCGGACCCGCCGTGGGCACCGGCAGCGGTGATTCGATGAAGATCTCGAGCACCCGGCTCCCCACCGCCACGCCGGCCAGCGTCAGGGCCACGAGCAGCAGCATCGCGGCCATGACCAACAGCGGACGCTGCAGGAACGGGGGGCTACCGCCCGTGTCGAGGGTGGCGGCCAGGACGCGCTGGCGTACGCCGGCAGGGGCGGGCAGAACGGCGGTCGCACCCAACCGCTGCCGGTCGGCGCGAAGGGCCCAGACCAGGCTGCGGCACTCCACGCAGCCGGCAAGATGCTCGTCTACCCGCCGCCTTTCGTCATGTTCGAGCGGGAAGTCGAGGGCAGCGACGGCCAGCTCGAGAATGCGCTCGTGGGCGGTCATGACGCTGCCTCCTCTCGCGCGAGCTGCCCCCGCAGCGCCGCCCGAGCCCGGAACAGGAGCGACCGGGTGGCGAGTGGCGTGCGATGGATGAGCTCCGCGATCTCCGCTCCGGAGAAGCCCTGTGCCGACAGCAGCAGGGCACTGCGCGCATCCCCGCCCAGGTGCGCCACCGCGTCCAGCAGCTCATCGCGAGCCTCGCGGCCGATGACGCCGGGCTCGGGCGACGGCTGGGGATCGGCCGAGCGCAGGCGTCGGAGCGCGCGTCCCAGGGATGAGACGCGGCGTCCGCGACTGGCGGCCAAGTTGATTGCAACCCGGTACAGCCAGGCGCGCGGCTGCTCCGGGGCCCGCCCGGCGCGGACCTCGCGCACCAGGCGCAGGAACGTTTCCTGGAGGAGGTCCTCCGCAGTGGCGCGGGAGCTGCAGGACCGGCAAAGGTAGCCGAACAGCTCATCGCCGTGGAGGTCGTAGAGGCTCGCCACGAGGTCCGTGCGATCGAGCGCCGCGGACGGAGCTACCTGGCTTCCCACCGGGCTTACCATCGTCATGCCCCTGTGACGCGCGGACGACCGGCGCGTTGCGCCGTAAGGAGGATGACGGCCGCCACCAGCAGCAGGACGAACCCGACCCGCGTCAACGGGTCTCCAGCGGGGCTGACCGCCCGGAGACTTCCCACCCGGCTGGCCTTGCTCATGGCGCTGTGACGCTCAGCCGCGTGGCGCGTTGCGTGCGGTCGTCGTCGGCCGCGACCGGGCACGTCACGAGGCAGTGGTATAGCCGGGCGCAACCCAGAGAGCGGCACTGCCGCCACACCTCTTGATCCGTTTTGCATTCAGTGTCGCCACCGCCCCCTGCGGGACGAATGCGGCATCGAGCCCAGCAACGGCGGCAGCGCCGTCGCCAGCGGTCCCCGCCGCAACCTCTGCCGGTACGTCGGCCTTCGTCAGTCCGGCCCGTTTCCGCGCCCCGGCTCGTCTTGGTCGAAGGAAGAACAAGCGAGCTCGCGCTAGTGGTGGCCCCGTGTATCAGGCCAAACCGCACGCAGGGGGCGGCTCACGCGTCAGATGGCCTGTTGTGTCGGGCCATGACGGCGCCCAGACCGCCTCGAATCGCGACAGGCTGTTGTCACGACCGGTACCGGTAGCCGCCTCATGAAGGGCAGCGTGACCGTCACCGACCCGATGCGTCCCCGCTGACTGCTTGACTGAGGGAAGAAGGCCGGCTGTTCCGACAGCCGGCCTTCTCGCATCACGGGGTGGCGCGGAGTCTCAGCCGGCCCCGGGCGACGATATGGTCCCCTCGAAGGTGCCGACCGTCACCCCGGTGGCGACGTAGAACGTCCGGTCGGCGGTGAAGCTCCCAGTCGCGCCTTCGAATCGACCGGTTCCGCCGATGATGACCGCCGTCTCGTGGGTGGTGAGCACGCCGGGCTCCACCAGCGTCGCCAGTCCCGTGAAGGTTGCCGTCAGCGTGTCCCCGTTCGCCGCGGTGAACACGTAGGTTCCGGACCCCATCCGGGCGGCCTGGTTCACCAGGTGCGGGATCTCGAGCGTGAAGCGACCCAGCTGGGTGGCGTTGCCACTTGCCTCGATGTGCACCGATGCCAGCGGCGGGTCGAGCGGGGTGACCATCACCGTTCCGTCGAGACGACCCCTGAACACGACCTCGTCCCGCGCCGCCACAGGTGCAGCTACGGCGAGGATCACAGCCGCGAGCGTGAGCAGGGACAGCGGGAGCCTGAGTGCCGATCTCATCGATTGACCTCCATTTCGAGAAGTTGACCTCGTCTCAGGCTGCGGGCGGGCGGTCACCGCTGCGTCGCGGAAACCCCTACAACTTGGTCTCAGGGGCAGCGCGGGTTGTATCGTCCGCGGGATGGGGGTCGTGAGCGGACCATTCGAGCTGATCGGACGCGAGGCCGAGCTGAGTGTTGCCGAGCACTGGCTGGATCGGCTGCCGGCAGGACCTGCGGGCCTCGTCGTCCGCGGTGAGCCGGGCATCGGCAAGACCAGCGTCTGGTCGCGGGCCATCGGCATGGCGCGCGATCGCGGGGCGCTTGTCCTAGTCGCGCGTCCCGTGGAGGCGGAGCTCGCCCTCGGCTACGCGGCGCTCGGCGACCTGCTGCAACCGGTGGCCCGCGACGTGATCGCCGCGCTCCCGGGAGCGCAGGGGACAGCACTGGCGGCCGCGCTCTCGTTGGCGGCCGAATTGGAGCCGCGCGATCCTGTCCCGGTGGGACGCGCCACCCTCGCCGCCTTCCTCCATCTGGCATCCGGCCCCGGCGTCGTGGTGGCCATCGACGACGTTCAGTGGCTCGACCCATCCTCCGCCAGGGCGCTGGCCTTCGCCGCGCGACGGCTCGGTGACGCGCGGGTCGGATTCGCGGTCAGCCTCCGCGATGGCCACGACGACCCGCTGCAGCTGGCCGCAGCCCTGGGTGAGGGCTGCCTCGAGGTGCCGCTGTCGGCACTCTCACTGGGCGCCATCGGCCACCTTGTCCGAACGCGGCTGGAGGCGCCCATCTCGCACCGCCGTCTGCGCAAGATCCACGAGCGTGCCGCCGGCAACCCGTTCTTCGCGTTGGAGCTGGCTCGTGCGACCCCGGAGAGCGACCTGTTGCCATCCACGCTGCGCGAGGTGGTGCTGCGGCGGCTGAAGGCGGCCAGCAGCGGTTCGCCGGCGTTCGAACTGCTGGCTGTCCTGGGGCCCCTCCCGGTGAGCGCGTTTCCCGATCCGGCGGCGCTGGACGCCGCGGCCACCGAGGGTGTCGTGGTGGAGCGTGGTGGCGAGGTCAGGTTCGCCCACCCGCTCCTCGCCGCTGGAGCGTACGAGCTGATTCCGCCCGCACGACGCCGGGAGCTGCACCGGCAGGCCGCGGCATCCGCCGACTCGATCGAGCAGCGGGCGCGCCACCTTGCGCTCGCCGCGCACGGACCGGACCCGGCGGTCGCGATGACCCTGGACGAGGCCGCGCGCTCGGCGAGGTCGCGAGGTGCGCCCGAGACGGCGGCCGAGCTCGTGGCCCAGGCGCTCCGGCTGACGCCGCCGGACGACGAGGCCAGCCGCAGCCGCCGAATGATCGACCAGGCCGACGCTCTCTTCCTGTCCGGGGACGAGACCGCCGCTCGAGAGCTCGTCGACCAGCTGCTCGCTGGAGGCGCCCGAGGGACCGTGCGCTGCCGTGCTCTCGCGTTTCGAGCCCTCACGTCGCTCGATCCGCGCGTCGCGGTCGAGAGCCTGGAGGCTGCCGTCGCGGAGCCTCACGATGACCCGGTCCTGGCGGCTCGGACCCTCTCGCGCCTGGCCTGGCAACGCGGGGCGTGGCTGGGAGACGTGCAACCGGCGATCCGCGAGGCGCGCGCCGCTGTCGAGCTGGCAGAGGCGGCTGGCGATGCGCGCACGCTTGCCTCGGCGCTGACCACGGCGGGGCTGATCCTCTCACTGGGTGATCAACCCGGCGCGGCCGAGCTGTTCGAGCGGGCCCTGGAGATCCCCCGCGATGCGCCGGCAGCGCCGGGCGATCCATGGCCTGAAGTCGCCTTCGCCATCGAACGCGGGTGGCGAGGCGACTTCACCACCGCCGAGGAGCTGCTGGCCGCGGCCCGCCGACGCGCCGAGGAGGAAGGCGGCGAAGGGATCCTGATGCGCCTGAACGAGTTCGGTGGGGACCTCGCCATGCGCCGCGGGCAATGGGACGATGCCGCCCGGCTGCTCGAGGAGGCCCTCGCCGGTGCCGTCGACTATTGGCGGGCAAGGACCCTGGTCCTCCGGGCGATCCTGCGGGCGCGCCGCGGCGATCTCCGCGCGGCGGAGGACGCGGACGAGATCCGCGGCTCACCTGCGGCCTCGACCGATCCGCTGATGGGGGCGGCAGCCGACTTCGCGGTGGGCCTGCTCGACTACGCCGCGGGACGCACCGATCAGGCGGCCGATCGGATCGCGCGGCTGGTCTCCGGGGACGCGCTGGCAGGCTCGCGATCAACCGAGTTCGCCGTGGTCACCCCCGAGATCGTCGCCGTGCTCGTGGAGGCTGGCCGGCTCCAGGAGGCCGAACGGCTCGGCACGGCGCTCGCGGCGCGCACCAACCAGCTGGCGCCGTGGAGTGAGGCGGCGGCGGCCCTGTGCCTTGGCCAGGTAGCGCACGCCGCGGGACGGCTGGACGAAGCGCGGGCGCGGCTGGACGACGCACAGGCCAGGTTCGAGCAGATTGGCACCCCCTGGGAGCTGGCACAGACCCTCTTGGCCCGTGGAAGGCTGCTGCGCCGCCTCGGTCAGCGGCGAGATGCAGGGTCTGTCCTGGACCAGGCCATCCAGATCTTCGACAAGCTCGGTGCGCAGCCCGCCGCCAACCGCGCCCGCGAGGAGCTGCGCCGGGCACGTCCAAGACGGCGCAGCGACGACTCCCTCACCGACACGGAGCGCCAGGTGGCGGTCCTCGTCGCGCAAGGGCTCACCAACCGGGAGATCGCCGCACAGCAGTTCACCACCGTCACGACGGTCGAGGCACACCTGACCCGGATCTACTCCAAGCTGGGCATTCGCTCACGGACAGATCTCGCCCGGCTCGTGAGCGACGGGTCGCTCGACCTGGCCGCCGACCGGTAACGGCTGCCAGACGGCCGCCGGCCCCCGTCCGGGGCGGAATGCCACGCCATCGACCAGTCTTTCGATCCGCAGGTCCGCTCGGCGGCTGACTTCGAGCACGCCATCAGCATCTGCTGCCATGAAGAGGTGGAAGGCCAGCTCGTCATCGGGCATGAAGAGCGCGCCCAGGTACGTGACCGCGGCACCTGTTGCCCGCAGGCCCGCACATTCCGCAAGCACGCGTTCAACGGAAAGGGCCGGGTCTTCCTCGCCCGATGCCGGAGCAAAGCACTCGACCAGGAAGACTGTGTACGGTCTGACCCGCGATGCTCTCACGGCCCCAAGGTGGCCCAATCCGATCC
>DASUSP010000326.1:0-8736 GCA_036375035.1 Candidatus Limnocylindria bacterium | reverse complement strand
TCGGTGCGGTGTTCCGCTGGGATCTGCACGCTACGCGCGCGATCCGCGATCCATCGCGGCCGCGCGGTCGGCGGCGTCGGCGTCCCAGTCCAGCCAGTGCGTGAGCCACGGCCACCGGCGGCTGTCGCCGGCGGATCGGCGCTCGACCTCCTGGTGCAGCTCAACCACGCCCGGGGCCATGTCCGCCGCGAATCGCTCGGCGATGCGCCGCGCGGCCTCCCGCTCGTCGGCCGTGTCAGGCTCGGGCAGCGGAGCAGTGGCGCTCCCGTTGGCCAGCTCCGCGGCCATGGTTGGCGGCAGGACCCGCAGGACCAGGCGGCGCCCACGGTACAGCTCACCGGTGCCGCCGATCAGCATCGGCACCAGCGGCGCGCGGGTGCGCAGGGCCAGGTAGCCGAAACCGGGCTCGATGCGTCGCGCGGCACCCGGAGGTGAGGGCGGCCCGGCTTCCGGGAAGATGACGAACACGGCGCCCGCGTCCAGAACCTTCTGCGCCGCGGCGATGTGCGTCCAGAAGGCCTTCGGCCCGCCGTGCGGCCAGACCGGCACCACCCCGCCCAGCAGGCGGAACAGGAGCCGCCGGAAGCGGGTCCGGAACAGGACCCGGCCGTCGGCGAAGAAGACGATCCGCGGCTCCAGCGGCAGGAGCAGCAGCAGGATGAACGGGTCGATCCAGCGCCGGTGCGGCAGCGGCACCGCGATCCACCCTCCGGTGACGCTGCCCGCGGCGTCGCGTGGCAGGTTCTCCCCGCCCTGCAGCTCCAGGCGCAGGCCGAAGACGCCACGGGCGATGACGCGGCAGATCCCGATCGCGATCCGGAAGACGATCCCCGGACGCGGTGAGATCTCGCCGACGAGGCCGGTGGGACGGGCGGGTGCCATGCGCTCACGCTACGCGGGCCGCGCTGCGGCCTGACTGCGGTCTCAGCGGAGCTGCGGCAGGACCTCGGCGCCAATCCGCTCCAGCCGGGAGGTGTCGGCCACGCCGCGCACGCTGAAGATGACATGCTGCGCGCCAGCCTCGCCGAGCGCGCCGAAGCGCTCCACCACATGGTCCGGCGCCTCCCGGTCCAGGTCCACCGACTGCAGCGTCGAGCGCTCGATCTCCTCGTAGGGGCGGCCGAGCCGGTCGCAGTGCTCGCGCAGGACGGCGAACTTGTGGGCGATCCGCTCCGGCGCGCCGAAGACGTTGCAGGCGTCCGCGTACCGGGCCACCAGGCGCAGGGTCTTCCGCTCTCCCCCGCCGCCGACCATGATCGGAATGCGTGGCCGGGACAGGGCCTGCGGCGAGTTCAGCAGGCGGGTCGCCTCCACGTGGCGTCCCTCGAAGCGCTCCCCGCTGCCGCTGCCGCCCTCCCACATGGCGTGCGCCATGCGCAGCGTGTCCTCGAGCCACTCGAAGCGCTCGCGCAGCGGCGGCATCGGGAAGCCCAGGCCGTGCGACTCCTCCTCGTTCCACGCGGCGCCGATGCCGAACCAGGCGCGCCCGCCCGACAGCACGTCGAGCGTGGTCGTGGCCTTGATCCAGAGGCCCGGTGGGCGGTAGTGGATGCCACCCACCATGAGGCCCAGCCGCGCCCGCTCGGAATGCGCGGCCATGTAGCCGAGCGCGGTCATCCCCTCCAGCATCGGCGCCTCGGGCGGACCCAGGCCGCGGATCTGGAAGAAATGATCCATGACCCAGATCGAGTCGAACCCGGCGTCATCGGCCGTGCGGGTGACGCGAGCCAGGGTTGGACCGATGGCGGCGGCGCCTCCCGGCCAGGTGAAGCTGTTGACCTGCAGCCCGAGCTTCACCGCTCGACGGTGACGCCCCGCCAGAAGGCCACCCAGCCCTCGATGCCCTTCGCGGCGTCCTTGGTCTCGGGGTAGTACCAGGCCGCGTCGCGGTTCACCTGGTCCTCGACCACCACGTCGTAGTAGCTGGCGGTCCCCTTCCAGCCGCAGACCGTGTGGGTGTCGGACGGCCGCAGGTACTGCCCGCGCACCGCATCGGGCGGGAAGTACACGTTGCCCTCCACGATCTGCACCGCGTCCGGCGGCGCATCCGCGAGGAGAGCTCCGTTCCAGGTCGCGCGGGGCATCAGAGGTCTGGCGAGCTGTGCCGTGCCCTGCGGTTGGCCAGGAAGGCCAGGACCGATGCGAGGAGGACCGGGACGCCGAGCGCCAACAGGACTGCGCCGACGAGGCCACCCCATTCCTGGGCGGTGACCAGCGCGACGGCGGCTCCGGCGATCAGCGCCAGGCCCAACAGGATCCCTCCCATGCCCAGCCACTGCCCAAGCTGCGCGCCCCACGACGCGCGGACAAGGATGGCGATCCCCGCGACGGCCAGCAGGCCGCCCACGATCCAGGCGAAGACGTTGGCCGGGAAATCGAGGTTGACCACGGTCGCCACGACCACGCCGAGCGCGATCCCCAGAACGATGTTGAGCAGGCCCGCGACGGTACGCATCGAGCGCATCGTAGCGCGGGCCTGCAAGGTCGCACGCTTGGCCCGATGTGGCGGGCCACGTCAGCACGCGCCGCCTACACGGCAACTGCCTCCCGCTCATCGCGTGGGTCGAACTCGACATCGGCCAGCTCGCCCGCCAGGTAGGCGTCGTAGGCGGCCATGTCGAAGAAGCCGTGCCCCGACAGGTTGAACAGGATCACCCGCTCCTCCCCGTCGCGCCGGGCGTCCTCGGCGAGGTCGATCGCGGCACGGATGGCGTGCGACGACTCCGGCGCCGGGACGATGCCCTCGGTGCGGGCGAATCGGATCGCGGCATCGAAGCACGGGTTCTGGGCGTAGGCGCGAGCCTCCAGGAATCCCAGCTCGTACAGGTGCGAGACCATTGGTGCCATGCCGTGGTAGCGGAGCCCGCCGGCGTGGATGGGCGCTGGACGGAACTCGTTGCCCAGGGTGTGCATCTTCAGCAGTGGCGTGGTCGCTGCCGTGTCGCCGAAGTCGTAGCGGTACTCGCCCCTGGTGAGGCTGGGGCAGGATGCCGGCTCCACCGCCAGGAAGCGGGTGTCCGAGCGACCGTTCAGCCGATCGGCCAGGAACGGGAAGGCGATGCCCGCGAAGTTCGAGCCGCCTCCCGCGCAGCCGATGACCACGTCGGGCACGTCGCCCGCCATCTCCATCTGCTTGATGGCCTCCTGCCCGATGACCGTCTGGTGCAGCAGGACGTGGTTCAGGACGCTGCCCAGCGAGTACTTTGTGTCGTCGTTGGTGGCCGCAACCTCGATCGCCTCGCTGATGGCGATGCCCAGGCTGCCGGTCGAGTCGGGGTCAGCGGCCAGGATGGCCCGTCCCGCTTTCGTTTCGGTGGACGGCGACGGGACGACGGTGGCGCCCATGGCCTGGATGAAGCTGCGCCGATACGGCTTCTGCTCGTAGCTGACTCGCACCATGTAGACCTTGGTCTCGATCCCGAACTGGGCGCCCGCGTGCGCTAGGGCGCTCCCCCACTGGCCCGCGCCGGTCTCCGTAACGAGGCGGGTCGTGCCCTCCTCGCGGTTGTAATAGGCCTGCGCCAGGGCGGTATTCGGCTTGTGCGAGCCGGCCGGCGACACGCCCTCGTACTTGTAGTAGATGCGGGCTGGGGTGCTGAGGCTCTTCTCCAACCCGAGAGCGCGAATCAGCGGCGACGGGCGGAAGACCCGGTACGCGTCGCGCACTGGCTCCGGGATCGGGATCTGTCGCTCGGTGCTGACCTCCTGCTTGATGAGCTCCATCGGGAAGAGGGGCGCCAGGGCCTCGGGCCCGATCGGCTCGCGGGTGCCGGGATGGAGCGGCGGCGGCAGCGGCTCGGGCAGATCGGCCGCGATGTTGAGGTAGTGCGTCGGCAGCTCCGACTCGGGGAGCAGGTACCGTCGCTGGGTGCCGGTGGTCGCCTGGGACATCGGTGAATCCTCCGAGAACAACTCGACCCCTCCGTCCCAAAGGACGAGGGGGTCTTCTCGTGGTGCCACCTTTGTTCCCCGGCGTTCTCACTCCGGGCTCGTTCGACCGCGGCTCCGCTTGCGCGGGCGACGGCCTCGGCTTCGGTATCGGTGCCTCTCCGCCGGCCGCTACTTGCCCTGGACCGATGTCCGAGCGTTCGCCTCCGGAGCTCCCGGGTCCATTCGCCGATCGCGCGACCGCCGGGGTCTCAGCTCTCCCGGCTCCCTGTGGGTCCGCCTGGTCGGGTACTCGTCCCGATCGTCGCCGTCTTCGGATGTGGCGCGGACAGTACGCCGGCCGGGCGCGCGATGTCAATGCCCTCGTTGGCACGACCGCGCCCGGGGACCGATACTTCCTCAGACCGATGACCGCGCCGCGAACCCCTCTTCTGGCCCTCCTGGTCGCATTCGCCGCGGGCGGCTGCACGCCGGCGGCCGCGGAGCAGGCGGCCGTGACGCTCCGACCCACCGAGACGGTGGTGGGGACGCCATCGCCCACGGCAGGGCCCACGCCGCCCCCGACGGTGGAGCCCACGCCTGAGCCCACGCTGCCGCCGGCACCGCCACCGGCGGCCCCGTTTGCCATGAACCTCTTCGAGGAGGGCGATTTCGTCCCGCAACACACCTTCGACTGGTGCGTGGGGGCCAGCATCCAGATGACCTGGAACCTCGTGCGGCCCCTGCGACGCTCCTCGTATGAAGACCAGCAGGCGCTGTGGGAGATGGCCCGGGCCCGCAGCTTCAACTCGTTCGGAGGCGCCAACCCGCGGGGCTGGGCATCGGTCCTGACCGAAATCGGCCTGGGCCACTACGAGCTGGTGTCGGTGCCGGAGTGGGGCGCCGCGCTGCGTGCGGCCGCATCGGCCCTGCGCGAGACCAACCGGCCGGTCGGCCTGGTCATGTGGCGCGGACGTCACGCGTGGGTGATGAGCGGCTTCGAGTCAGTGGGCGACCCGGCAGCGCACGACGACTTCACCGTGACCGGGATACGGGTGCTGGACCCGCTCTACCCGCACGGCAGCGCGGCCTGGGGACCGTCGCCGGCCCCCAACGCCCTGCTCACGCCGGAGCAGCTGGCCGCCCAGTTCGTCATCCGCGACCGGCGCCACTGGAGCAGCGACATCGCCCCCGGCTACCTGCTGGTGCTGCCGGTCTGAGCTGAGCTGGCACGCGGAGTGCGTATCGGTCCCGCATGGACCAGGACCGCAACGCCAACCAGGCCCAGGGAGAGACCCACGGCCGCAGGCAGGAGCCGGTGGAGGCCGGAGACCGTGACACCACCCAGCAGGAGCAGGAGCTCAAGCAGGGGCGACCGACCGGCCACGACCCGGCCGCACGGGACGCCAAGATCGAGGACAGCCTGGCCATGGCGCACCGCCTCGACGCGACCGATCAGGACTGAGGAGAAGCTTCCTCTGGCGCCGGCGCGGCGCGATCGCTCGGGCCGTGGGGCAGTGTTGCCGGCAGCGTGACCACGAAGCAGGTGCCACCGTCCGGGTTTGGCTCAACCTCGATCGTGCCGCCGTGCCGCGCCACCGCCGCGTGCGTGATGTGCAGCCCCAGCCCGGTCCCGATCCCCGGTGCCTTGGTCGTGAAGAACGGTTCGAACAGGCGCGGCCGGACGTCGTCGGGGATGCCGGGGCCGGTGTCGCAGATGCGCACTTCGACGCCACCGGCGTCGGTGGGGCGCACGTGGATGTCGATGGCGCCGCGCCCATCCATGGCATCGGCCGCGTTGTCGATCAGGTTGGTCCAGACCTGGTTCAGCTCGCTGCCGTACGCCTCGATCTCCGGGATGTCGGGGGCGTAGTGTCGGGTCACGTCCACGGCGCGCAGCTTGGAACGCAGGATGACCAGTGTGTTGTCGATCCCGGCAACGAGGTTGATGCGCTGGACCGGGGCCTGGTCCAGGTACACGTAGGTCTTCACCGCCCCGACGATCTCGCTGATCCGCTCGCCGGCCATGCCCACCTCGTCCAGCAGGGCTTCGACGTTGGCGGTGGCCGCGAGCCAGGCGGCGGCGGAGCGCGCGCCCTCGTCATCCATGTCGGCAAACGCGCGCCGCAGCTCGTCGACGCTCCACCCGGCGTCCACCAGCGCGGCCGCGGTCTCCGAATCATCGACCAGTTCCAGGACATCGTCGATGGCGTCGGCGCGGGCCAGCGCCTCGTGCGGCGCGCGGGACGAGTCGGGGTGCACCCCGATCAGGCTGTGCGGGGGGTGCAGCGCGTCACGGGCGGCAATCGCCTCGGACAGCGCCCGCACAGAGCGCCTGATGGCGGCCGCCGGGTTGTTGAGCTCGTGCGCCAGCCCCGCCGCCAGCGTTCCCAGCCCGGCCAGCTTCTCGCGCTGCCTGACGAACGTCTCGAGGGAGCGGACACGCTCCAGCACGGTCTGCAGCAGGGCCAGGGCCGGTTCGGGGCCCGAGTCCAGCAGGTACAGAAGCCCCTCGCGCGGGACGCGCAGCACCTCCACATCCGTCAGCGCGCGGACGGTGGCGGCCCGCTCGTGCCCGCCGATGGCGGCGATCTCTCCCTGGATCGCCCCGGGACCGACGCGTGCCAGCGGCAGGTCCACGCCCTCTGCGTGCTTGGTGACCTCGAGCTCGCCGGAGACGATGACGAACATGGCGTCGCCCCGGTCTCCCTCGCGGAGGAGCACGTCCCCGGCCGCCAGGCGCTGTCGCTCGACGGTCTCCGCCAGGCGCTCGAGGTCCGCCTCGGACAGCCCGGTGAAGAGGGGTGCCGCGCGGAGGGCCTCGATGCAGACCGGATCCGCGGCCATCGTTGCAGTCCCCTAGATCTCTGCCAGGTAGCGGTGGACGAACTGCACCGACATGGAACCCTCGCCCACGGCGCTGGCGATGCGCTTGATCGATCCGCCGCGGACGTCGCCGGCGCAGAAGACGCCGGGCACGCTCGACTCCAGCAGGAATGGCTCGCGCGCGAGCCCCCAGCCGGCAGGTGGCTTGCCATCGGCCATCAGTGACGGGCCGGTCAGGACGAACCCGCTCTCGTCCCGCAGGACGGTGCCCTCCAGCCAGTCCGTTCGTGGCGTCTGGCCGATGAACATGAAGACCGCGGCCAGGTTCAGGTCCTCCGGGCCCTCGGGTCCGGTGACCGTCAGGCTGTCGAGATGATCCTCGCCACGCACCTCGGTGATCTTCGTGGCGAGGCGGATCCGCACGTTGGGCAGCGCGTCCATCTGCTCGATCAGGTACTGGCTCATGGTGGAGGTGATGTTCTCGCCACGGACCATCAGGCACACGCTGCGCGCGAATCGCGAGAGGTGGACCACCGCCTGTCCGGCCGAGTTGCCGCCGCCCACCACGCCCACGTCCTGGTCTCGATAGACCAGCGCCTCGGTCGTCGCCGCTCCGTAGTAGATGCCGGCCCCGGCCAGGCGCTCGGCGTTCGGCAGGTCCAGCTGCCGGTACGAGACGCCGGTGGCCACCACCACCGTCTGGCACGAGAGCTCCGAGCCGTCGGCCAGCTGCACCACCCGGTACGGGTCCTCGCGCCGGATGCCGGTCACCTCCTGCGGAGACAGGATCTCGGCGCCCAGCCGCCGGGCCTGGGCCAGCGCCCGGCGAGCGAGGTCGCCGCCGGTCAGCCCCGCCGGGAAGCCGAGGTAGTTCTCGATCCGGCTGGTGGTCCCGGCCTGGCCGCCCGGGGCCTCGCGTTCCACGAGCAGCGTCTTGAGGCCCTCGCTGGCACCGTAGACCGCCGCTGCCAGGCCCGCCGGCCCGCCTCCGACGATCACGACGTCGTAGAACGGCAGCGCGGCGGTCATCTGCAGCCCGACCCGCTCGGCGATGTCGCGCGTGCTGGGATCGCGCAGCGTCCCGCCATCCGGGAAGATCACGACCGGGACGGCCGGATCCGGCGGGCCGGGCTCCCCTGACTCGGCGGCGACCCCGGCGGCGACCCGCCGCCCCTCCCCCTCGTCCTCCGGGTCGAGCCACTGGTACGGGACCTGGTTGCGGGTCAGGTAATCGCGGATGGCGTGGCCGCGCGGCGCCCATCGGCCCGCCAGCAGGCGAAGGCCCTCGAACGGGGGCCTGAAATTGGCGCTCCAGTCGGCCAGCAGGTCGTCCAGGACCGGGAAGAGGCGCTCTTCCGGCGGGTCCCACGGCTTGAGGATGTAGTGGTCAAGGCGGATGTCGTTGATGGCCTTGATGGCGACATCGGTGTCCGCGTAGGCGGTCAGCAGGATGCGTTTGGCATCCGGCTGGAGCTGCACCGCCTCGGCCAGCAGCTCGATCCCGGTGACCTGCGGCATGCGCTGGTCGACCACGAACAGGGCGATCGCGCTGCCCCGCACCGAGAGCTCGCGCACGACGTCCAGCGCCTCGGGTCCGCCCGAGGCGGCCACGATGCGGTAGTCCTTCCCGTATCGCGAACGGAGGTCGCGCTCGATCGCGCGCAGGACGGGGACGTCATCGTCCACCGCCAGGATGACGGGCTTCGGGCTGGCCATGACCTGCAGAGTCTACGGCCTGCGCAGCTGGCAGCGCGGCATGCGGCGCGGCCGGCCGTCCGCGACAGGTGAGGGGGCCGACTGCCGGTGGTGGATGCGACCTGCGACACCTGCGATTCGGGTAGATCGGCACTGTCTTGGGCGGGGCCCGGCGGCGAGGGTAGTGGCGTGACCGCGACGACCGCATCCACCCCCCGCCAGGCTCACAGGGACCTGCTCGCGCGGCTGCGCGCGGTGATGACGGCGCCGAGCGGCCGGGTGGTCCTGGTCAACGTCCCGATGGGCAACTTCCTGATGATCGACGGCGCCGGGCCGGCCGGCGAGGAC
>DASUSP010000325.1:0-4043 GCA_036375035.1 Candidatus Limnocylindria bacterium | reverse complement strand
CCCCGTTGGCCGGCACCAGCTCCTCGCGCCGGACGATGGTGGGCAGGTACGCGTTGTCGGCGGCATCGGCGAAGGTGGTGAGCACGGCCGCGGCGCCGGCCACCACGAAAAGCTGTGCCAGCGTCAGCGCGTCCAGCACGTAGGCGATCGGGATCGAGCCCAGCAGCGCCGCGCGGGCAAGATCGGACCAGACCAGGACCGGCCTGCGTCGCAACCGGTCGACCCAGGCGCCGGCGAAGAGGCCGAAGACCAGCGCCGCGCCGAGGTCCACGCTGCGCAGGAAGGCGATCTCCACGGCGCCGGCATCCAGCACCAGGATCGCCACGAACGGCAACGCCATGCGCGTGATCAGCGAGCCGAAGATCGAGATGGTGCGGCCCGTCCAGAGGCGGACGAAGGCACCGTTGCTCCAGAGGGGCGATGTCGGAAGCCGCACGATCGGGCAGCATAGCGCCCACGTGAGCTACATCCGACGCCCGTGAGACGCGCCCTCCCGCTCCTCTTCGGCCTGGCACTGCTCGCCGGGCTCTGGCTGCTGCCCGACCTGGCCGAGACGCCGCAGGTGCCGGACTCCGGGCAGGACCGCACCCGCGCCGTCGTGGTTGACGCCGATGCCGGGACCGATGCCTCCGGGCAGCCCCAGCTCATCGTGAGGCTGACGGAGGGCGAGCGCGCGGGGGAGGAGGTAACCGCGGTCATCCAACAGACCGGAATGGCGCTGCCGGGTGCCGAGCCGCCGCGCTACGAGGCCGGCGACGAGGTTGTGGTCAGCGTCTTCACGGGCGCCGCCGGTGGCTTCGTGACCGTCGACGAGCCGTGGCGCGTCCCGCTGTTGGCCTGGATGGCGGCCGGGTTCGCCGCCGCCGTCATGCTGGTGGGCGGCCTGCGCGGGGCCAGGTCGCTGGTGGCGCTGGCCTTCACGCTGCTGGTCGTCGGGAAGCTGCTCATCCCGCTGCTGCTGGCCGGCTGGCCGCCGCTGCCGCTGGCCATCGGGACCGCGGCCGGCGTGACGGTGGTCACGCTCCTGCTCACCGAGGGAGCGCGTCGCACCACGCTGGCCGCCATTCTGGGCACGGCCGGGGCGCTGGCCGTTACCGCGCTGCTCGCCCACCTCGCCACCGAGGCCGCGCGCTTCTCGTCCCTGCAGGGCAGCGAGGAGGTCGCGTTCCTGGTGGTGCTGCTGGGCGAGGAGGTCGACCTGCGGGGCATGCTGCTGGCGGCCACCATCCTGGGCGCGCTGGGCGTGCTGGACGACGTGACCGTCACCCAGGCCGCGGCCGTCGCCGAGCTGCGCGCCGGCAGCCCGGCCGCGACTCGCGGAGCGGTCTTCGCGCGGGCGATGGCCATCGGGCGGTCGCACATCGCCGCCACGGTGAACACGCTGGTGCTCGCCTACGTCGGCGCCTCGCTGCCGCTGCTGCTGCTCTTCGCGGTGGGGGAGTCGTCGCCGCTGGTCGCGGTCAATGGCGAGCTGCTGGCGGTCGAGGTGGTCCGCGCCCTGGCGGGCAGCATCGGGATCGTTGCCGCCGTGCCGCTCACCACCGCCATCGCCGCGTTCCTGGTCGAGCCGTCGGACGCGCCCGGCCTTGAGCACCCAGGACCATCGTTGGCCTGAGCCGGCGCATCGGTCCCGCGCTACACTCGCCGACATGCCCGACCCAGACCACCTGATCCCGTTCACCTCCGAGTCGGTCACCGAGGGACACCCCGACAAGCTGTGCGACGCCGTGGCCGATGCGGTGCTGGACGACGTGCTGGCCCGCGATCCGGCCGCGCGCGTTGCCGTCGAGGTGGCCGCCACCACCGGCCTGGTGCTGGTCCTGGGTGAGCTGACCACCGAGGCGTGGTGCGACGTCCAGGCGGTGGTGCGCAACACGGTGCGCGAGATCGGCTACAACGACAGCCGCCTTGGCTTCGACTGGGAGACGTGCGGGACCATCACCGCCATCAAGGAGCAGTCGCCGGACATCGCGCTGGGCGTGGACCACGCCTTGGAGACCAAGCAGGGGCTCGACCCCGACGAGCTGGGCGCCGGCGACCAGGGGATGATGTTCGGGTATGCGGTGGCCGAGACGCCCGAGCTGATGCCGATGCCGATCCAGCTCGCCCACCAGGTCGCCCGCCGGCTGGCCGAGGTACGCAAGGAAGGCCTGCTGCCGTTCCTGCGTCCGGACGGCAAGAGCCAGGTCACCGTGGAGTACGACGCCGACGGCAACCCGGTCCGTGTTGGAACCGTGGTGGTCAGCACCCAGCACGATCCCGAGGTCGCTGCCGGCGACCTGGAGGAGGCCGTGCGCGAGCACGTGATCCGCGCCACCATCCCCGCCGCGCTGCTGGACGACCGGACTCGGTACCTGGTCAACCCCACCGGTCGCTTCGTAATCGGTGGGCCGATGGGCGACTCCGGCCTGTCGGGCCGCAAGATCATCGTCGACACCTACGGCGGCATGGCCCGCCATGGCGGTGGGAGCTTCTCCGGCAAGGACCCGACGAAGGTGGACCGCTCCGGCGCCTACATGGCCCGGTACGTGGCCAAGAACGTGGTCGCCGCCGGGCTGGCGCGACGTTTCGAGCTGCAGCTGGCCTATGCCATCGGGGTGGCACACCCGCTGGCGGTGAACGTCGAGACCTTCGGCACGGGGACGGTGTCCGACGAGCGGATCGCCGCGGTGATCTCCGAGCACTTCGACCTGCGGCCCGGGGCGATCATCGAGACACTGGGCCTGCGCCGGCCCATCTACCGCCAGACCGCCGCGTACGGCCACTTCGGGCGCAGTGACCTGGACCTGCCCTGGGAGCGCGTCGATCGAGCGGCCGCCCTGCGCGACACCGCCGGCCTCCGCGGCGAGCCCAGCCTGAGCGCCTGACGGGCCAGGGACCGATGCCACCGCCCTCGCGGTGGGGAGAGCCGCAACCGGGTCCGCTGCTACGCCTGCTGGCGCGTGCCAGGTCCCTGTTCGGGACCGATACCTCCGCCTCCGCCCCTGGGTTGCCAGCCCTGCCCCTTGCCCTGCGGCACGGGGAGCTGGCAGAGCGCTACCTGGCCGCCGACCGATCCGAGGACCACGAGCGGGCGGGCGTGGCCGCCTCCGCTGCCATGGAACGCGCCGCCTCCGCCGAGGAGTGGTGGGCCGCCGACCTGTGGGGCCACCGCGCCCTGTGGCACTACGAGCGGGCCGGCATGGAGCTGGCCGCAACGCGCGCCGCGCGCCTGATCGGCGAGGTGCGGACCTCGGCCGGCGACCCGGCGAGCGCCCGCCGCTACTATGCCGAGGCGATCAGCGAGGCGCGCGACATCGGGGCGGAGCGGGAGGAGGGCCTGGCGGCGCTCGGCATGGGCCGCGCGGCGATGCAGCTCTCCGACGTCACCACCGCTCGCCAACTGGCTGGGATCGCCGTCGACCTGCTGGAGCGCTGCGGCGCCCCCGCCGACGAGGTGGCCGCGGCCCGGGAGCTGCGCGGCGTGGAGAAGGAGGTGGGCGGGTGAGCCCGAAGCGTTCGGACGTGCGAGTCGCAATCGTTGGCGCGGGGGTGATGGCCGAGGCGATGATCGCCGGGCTCCTGGCCAACCGTGCCGTGGCACCCGACCACCTCGTCGCCTCGCACCCGCGGCGCGACCGGCGCGAGCTCCTCTCCGAGGGGCACGGGATCAGCGTCGTGGCGCGCAACGCGGAGGCGGTGCGCGGCGCGGACATCGCGGTGCTGGCGGTCAAGCCGCAGATGCTCGCCCGGGTCATGCGAGACGTGGGGCCGGCGCTCACCGACGGCCAGGTCGTGCTCTCCATCGTGGCCGGCGCGACCCTTCGCACGCTGACGGTGGGGCTGGACCACCCGGCCGTGGTGCGCGCCATGCCGAACACGCCATCCCAGATCCGGCGCGGGATCGCGGTGTGGGCGGCGTCATCGGCCTGCACATCGGCCCAGCGGGAGCTGGCGCGGCGGGTGCTGCGGGCCATCGGTCACGAGAAGGAGGTCGCCGACGAGGCGTTCGTGGCCATGGCCACGGCCCTGTCGGGGACGGGCCCGACCTACCTGTTCGCGGT
>DASUSP010000324.1:0-12175 GCA_036375035.1 Candidatus Limnocylindria bacterium | reverse complement strand
AGCACTTCGCGCGGGCACGACCCGTGAGCCGGGTGGGGTCGCATCATTGCGGATGGAGACAGGCGATGGTGATGCGCCGAATTCGAGACGGAGGCTCGCGCGATGACCAACCTGGAGGCGCTGCAGGCAGGCACCTTCCGGGGAGTCGAGGCGGTGGTGGATGTCCTGCAGAGGATGCGACCGGGAACACCATCACGGTCGAGCCGGGGCCAGACCATTCCGGTCGATCAGAAAGCATTCGACGACTTCACCTCTGACTAATACCGGTGCGTGTCGCATCATTGACTGATGGAGACGCCCGCGCTCGAGGCACTGGCCGGCAGCGACCTGCGCTACCGCGTGGTGCGCACCCGGATCGCCTCGGGGCCGGAGGAGAGCGCCGAGCTGCAGGGCATCCCGCTGGCGGCGCTGCTGCGCACCATCGTGGTGCGGCGCGGCGAGGACGACTACCTCTTCCTGCTCATCCCCGGCGGGCGGCGGCTGGACTGGCCCAAGCTGCGCACCCACCTGGGCATCAGCCGCGTCTCCCTGCCCGATGCCGATGAGGCGAAGTCGGTGACCGGCTACGAGCGGGGCGCCATTACCCCGTTCGGCGCCAAGCGAGCCTGGCCGGTGATCGCCGACGCATCGGTCCTGGAGCCGGATACGGTGGCGATCGGCGGGGGAGCGAGGGGCGTGAACCTGCATCTGGCCCCGGGCGACCTGGTCGAGGTGCTGGCTGCAGAGGTCGTTGATGTCAGCTCCCTCGGCTGAGGTGGCACTGGCCCGATCTATCGGGCCAAACCGCACGGGAAAGGGCCGCTGCGTGCCAATTGGCCCACTGTATCGGTCCACCGGGAGCCTGAGCCGCTCCGCGGAGTGCACCTCACGCTCAGGCTGGCCTCATGTATCAGACCATTCGACACCTGGAACCGACTTGCGGTGCCCGGTGGCCTGATGTAGCGGGCCATGTCGGGGTCTGGGCACGAACGAGCCGGCCTGTGCGTCGCTCGGGCCGGCTCGGCGTTCCCCCCGGACTAGCGGGTGTCCGGCAGTATCCTCCCGCGTGACTGGAGGGTCAAGGTTCGCATGACACCGCCCAACGAGCGCCAGCGCGCGGCACCGCGGGTGCTGGACCCGGTGCTCGCGCTGGTCGAGCGCGTGGACCGATGGCGGCGCCGCATCCGGCCCGTGCTGCCCGGGGCGCTGCTGGGCGTCGAGCGCGCCGGATACCGTGGGCCGGGAACCGTGCTGGCGGACGGCACGCCGCTGGCGCCCGGGGACCGGGTCTGGGTCCTTCACTTCGACAACGCCCGCCTGCGTGGCCTGGTGGGCGGCCCCGACCGGTGGCCGACCGCGGCCTACCGAGTGGCAGTCGAGGATCTGCGCGCGCTGGCGAGGCAGGTGGAGGTTTCGCCGCCCGACGAGCGCCCGGCGGCGATGGGGGGCGTGACCCTGCTGGCATCGCTCACCCGGCGGCTCGGCTTCGAGGTGGTGGCTCGGGAGCCGGGGCCGCGCGCGCGCCTGGAGGACTGGTATCTGCGCTCCCTCCTGGCCCGATGGGCGCCCGCGGGTCGCGGGCGCCTGTCACGCGGCCGCGGCGAGCTCCGCGCGTCGGCGACCTGGATCTCGACCGACGAGCTGCTGCGGCGCTACGGGCCGCCGCCGGAGTAGGGCCATCGCCGGCCGATGCCGAGGCGTCCCAGCACCCATCGGCCCAGCATCGTGAACATGCCGGCACGCAGCGGACCGCGGTGCAGGCGGCGCGGAGAGGTGGCGATCCACTCGTCGCGGATGTGCCCCACCCGGACGCCGGCCCGGTGGACGCGGACCAGGAAGTCGAGGTCCTCGGCGTGGTTGAGTGACTCGTCGAAGCCGCCCAAACGCTCGAACAGGCTTCGCTCGCACCAGAACATGTTGGCCCGCGTGCGCACCAGCCGCTTTCCGTTCTCGATCACCCAGAAGAAGGCATGGTCGATCGGGTCCTCGCCATCGGCCACGATCCGGATGCTGGCGGCCCGCTCGCCCTCCTCGGCGCGCTGCCGCACCGTCTCCAGCAGGCCCGGTGACATCCACGAGTCGGCGTCCATGAAGATCAGCAGGCGGCCGCGGGCGCGCCCGGCGCCCAGGTTCTTGGCTCGGGCGATACCCGGCTGACCCTCGCCCAGGATCTCGATGGCCAATCCGTCCGCTTGCGCCGCCTCTTCCGCCTGGCCGTGCGCCACGCCCAGCGTCCCGTCGGTCGAGCCGTTGCTGACCACGATGGCCTCGACCAGCCGCCGGTCCAGCGTCTGCTCCCGGACCGAGCGCAGCGCCGCGGGCAGCAGCCGCTCCTCGTTGCGAGCCGGCAGGATGACGCTCATCAGGGGATCAGCCATCCAGCAGCTCGGCGTAGGTTGTGGCCTGATGACGCAGCGCCAGCGCGGCGATCTGGGTAAGGGTGCTGGCGCAGGCCGGGTTGCCGCTGGCCGCCTGGGGGTGCAGGAAGAATCGATGCGCCGGCGCGCGCAGCAGCGCCCCGAGCGGCGCCGACAGCACCGTCCCGCCCAGCCGCACCATGCGCTCCTGGCCGGCTCCGGCGCCCATGTAGCCGCGCGGTGGCAGGGTCAGCCAGCGGCCGCGGCGCAGGTCCCGCAGCCCGCGCAGTGTGACGAGGTAGCGGAAGCCGGCGGACCGCAGCGCGCGGGGAAGTGCGGCGGTGGCCAGCCAGCCGGGCGGGCAGAAGCCGGCGACCGGGAAGCCGTGTCGCTCCAGCCACTCGCGCCCGGCAGCCACGCGCTCCACGACCTCGGCGTCTGCGAGGGACAGGAACTCGGCCGCGTCGCCGGCGAAGGCACGGGCCCGTGCGCGGTCGAGCGGCGTGCCACGGGGCGGGCCCGCGGCCCGGTGGCTCCAGCCGTGGAGCACGACCTCGGTACCGGCCGCGGTCTCGCGCTCCAGCAGCCGCAGGAGCGGCGCGTCGTCGGCAGCGCCGGGTTCGGCCGGAACGACCTTCAGCACGCGGGGTGAGACGCCGAGCGCGTCGAGCCGCTCCAGCAGCCACTCGACCTCGCCGAGCGTCGAAGGCGCGACGTCGTGGATGGCGACGGTGAGCACCGTCGCGAAGTGTAGCCCGGAGGAGCGGCTACTCCGAGGCGGCCTCGGACTCGGCCGAGCCCTCGCCCTCGGCGGCCGGCGCCTCGCCCTCGGCGCCCTCGGCGGCCTCGCCCTCGGGGATCTCGCCCTCCTCCAGCTCCTCGGCGGCCACCACCGGCTCCTCCTCGACGCGCGGCGGCATGACCTTGGCCACCAGCTCGTCCGGGTCGTTGAGGATGGTGATCGTCTCCGCCTGCACGGCGAGGTCACGCACGAAGATGGCGGCGTCGAAGTCGACCAGCGGGGAGAGGTCCACGCTGATCTCGTGCGGCATGTCGGCCGGCAGGGCCTTGACCTTGAGGTGATCGAGCGAGGTGAATAGGGTCCCGGCGAACTCCTCCACGGCAGGTGCCTCGCCGGCGAAGGCGATCGGCACGTCGGCCTGCATCTCGTGGGTCAGGTCCGGCGCGAAGAAGTCGACGTGGATGGCACGCCCGGTGAGCGGGTTGCGCTGCACGCTCTTGATGACCACGCTGGTGGCGCGGCCGCCGTCGACGCTGACCTTGATGATGCTGGTGCGCCCCGCCTCGCGGTAGAGCGCCTCGAAGGCCTTGGCATCGAGCTGCACCGGGACGGAGCCGGCCTTCTTGCCGAAGACCACGCCCGGAACGATGCCGGCGGCGCGGAGGCGCTTGGTAGCCTTGCCGGACGCGGTGCGGGCGTCGACGGCGATCTGCAAGTCCATGAGCGGGTGTCGAACCTCGAATCGGGGCGGCGCATCCGGGCAGGGCCGGACACGGCTTCGTCGTCTGCGTGTGCGAGGCCGGATGGTACCAGCCGGGCGGTCGAGCGGCAAGGCGGCGCCATCGGTCTATCATCCGCAGACCGATGGCAAGCCACATCATGATCGTCGAGGACGAGCCCGCCGTCGCGCGCGGGGTGCAGGTCGCGCTGGAGCGCGAGGGCTACGCCGTGTCGGTGGTGCCAACCGGCGAGGAGGCACTGGCGAAGTTCGCGGACATCGCGCCTGACCTGGTGGTGCTCGACGTGCGGCTGCCGGGAATCGACGGCTTCGAGGTCCTGCGCCAGCTGCGCCGCGAGACGCGCGCCCCGGTCCTGTTCCTGACGGCCCGCTCCGACGAGGTCGACAAGGTGGTCGGCCTGGAGATCGGCGCCGACGACTACCTGGTCAAGCCCTTCAGCGTGCGCGAGCTGGCGAGCCGCGTGAAGGCGCTGCTGCGCCGCGCCTACGGGGAGCTGGCCGACACGCAGACCGGGCGTACGCTGCGGCGCGGGGACCTGGTCATCGACCTGGAGCGACGGCGGGTCACGCGCGACGGGGAGCGGATCGCGCTGACCACCACCGAGTTCGACCTGCTGCGCCACCTGGCCAGCCGCCCGGGACGCGTCTACACCCGCACCCAGCTGCTGGAGCTGGTGCGCGACTACGAGGCGCTGGAGGCCGACGAGCGGACGATCAATGTCCACGTCAGCCACATCCGCGAGAAGATCGAGCCCGATCCCGCCCAACCGCGGTACATCAAGACCGTGCGCGGCGTCGGCTATGCCTTCGCCGAGGACTGACCCGCTGCTGTCGCCCGTCCGCCAGCTCGCTGCGCTGCCGACGCGGCTCAACGTGCGGCTGGTGCTGGCGCTGGCCAGCGTGGTGCTGCTGGCGCTGATGATCTCGGGCGTGGCCCTGTCGCAGGTCCTGCCCGGCTATTTCGTCGACCAGGCCGAGCGCCGCGCCGAGACGGCGGCCCGGGCAGGCTACATCCTGATTGACACCTGGGCCGGCTACTACCGCGAGCAGCGTCCCAGCGTCCTGCTCGTCCCGGAGCTGCGCAACGTCGAGCTGATGCAGCGCCAGGCCCAGCAGGCCGCCGACGAGCTCGCCCAGGGGACCGTGGTCATCACCTACGAGAACGGGTCGCAGGCCGCGATCGCTGAGCCCAGCACCGAGATCCGCGCCGAGCTGCGCGACCAGGGCCTGCTGCCCGACCCGGAGGTCGAGGCGCAGAGCTACACGCGGGACCTGCAGCTGTCGGCAGGGACGTTCATCAAGATCACCGTCACGGTCCGCGACGTGTACACCAACCGCGTCATCACGCTTCAACGCGTGAATGGCACTCTGGTCGGCGCAGGACTCGCGGCGCTGGCGGTGGCCCTGCTGGTCGGCATCTTCGCCGCGCGCCGGCTCACCGGTCCGCTGGCCCGGCTGCGGCGCGTCTCCGGCCGTTTCGCGGCCGGCGAGCTGGACACCCGCGCGCCGCGGTTCGGGGTGGTGGAGATCGACGAGCTAGGGCAGCAGTTCAACGTCATGGCCGATCGCCTCTCAGAGTCGCTGCGCCTGCTGGAGGCGGACCGAGATCGGCTCCGTGAATTCGTGGCCGACGTCTCGCACGAGCTCCGCACCCCGATCGCCGCGCTGCGCACCTTCACCGAGCTGCAGCGCGAGGGCGGTGTGGACGACGCGCAGCGCCAGGAGTTCCTCGACCGCTCCACGCAGCAGATCAACCGGCTGGAGTGGATGAGCACCAACCTGCTCGACCTTTCGCGCATCGACGCGGGCATCTTCCCGCTGGACGTCCGCCACGGCGACCTCCGGGAGCCGGTGCGGGCGGTCGTGGAGGCGCATTCCGAGCAGGCCGGCGGGCACGGCATCTCGCTCGTGTTCGAGGTCCCCGCCGAGCCGGTACTGCTGCGCTTCGACCGAGAGCGGATCGTGCAGCTGCTCTCCAACCTGGTGGGCAACGCCCTGAAGTTCACGCCACGCGGCGGGGAGGTGGTGGTGGACCTGGTCGGTCGCCCGGGCGAGGCCGTCATCGAGGTGCGAGATTCCGGACCGGGGATCCCCGAGGCCGACCTGCCGCTGGTCTTCGACCGCTTCTTCCGCGGAACCAACGTCGGGGAGGCCAGGGCATCGGGCAGTGGGCTGGGGCTTGCCATCGCACGTTCCATCGTGGAGATGCACGGCGGCTCGATCAGCGTCTCCAGCGCACTGGGCGAGGGGGCCACCTTCACCGTGCGGCTACCGCGCGAGGGTCTTCCACGGAGCGTCGAAGGTCAATGAAACTTGACGCGAGCGTGGCGCAACGCGCAACGCGCGTGCCGCACGATGTGTGCATGCCCACCCGGAACATCCGCGAGAGAGCAGAGCATTGACACAGGACCCTTACCAGCCCATCCAGCGCGGCCCAGACGAGACGCAGCCGGTGGAGGTGCGCCGATACGGACCGCCGCCCAGCCATACGGCGCCGCCGCCTTCCTGGGCGGCTGGCTCTTGGCCGACCCGTCCGCCGGCGCCCCAGCCACCGGTACGGCGTGGCCCGGGTGCCTGGGCGGTGGTGGCCATCGCCATGGTGGTGGGGATCCTCTCCGGTGGCCTCTCGGCGGCGGCGGTCGCCAACCTGCTGCGCGACGACACCGCGTCGCCGGCCGGCAGCCCGGCGCCGGTCGGCACGAACGTCAGCAACGTCACCATCGACGAGTCCTCGGCAGTCATCAACGCTGTGAACCGCGCCATGCCGGCGGTCGTCAAGATCGCCACCACGGCCGAGGATCTGACCGGCGCCAGCGGCGTGGGCAGCGGCTTCATCTTCGACTCGGATGGCTGGATCCTGACCAACAAGCACGTGGTCGAGGGCAGCAGCCGGCTGACCGTCGTCCTGAACGACACGCGGCAGCTGGAGGGCACCGTCTACGGCATCGACACGCTCACCGACCTGGCCATCGTCAGGGTCGACGCCACCGACCTGCCGACGGTGACCATCGGCTCAAGCGAGGACCTCAAGCAGGGGCAGCTGGCGGTGGCCATCGGAAACCCGCTCGGGCAGTTCGAGAATACGGTCACCACCGGCATCATCTCCGGCCTGGGGCGCCAGATCGTGGCCGGCAACGGCCAGGCCGCGTCGGCCGAGCGCCTCTCCAACCTGATCCAGACCGATGCCGCCATCAACCCGGGCAACTCCGGTGGGCCGCTGCTGGACAGCGCGGGCCAGGTGATCGGCATCAATACAGCCGTGAACCAGGAGGCGCAGGGCATCGGCTTCGCCATCCCGATCGACGTCGCCAAGCCGATCATGGCCCAGGCCCTGGACGGCAAGGACCTCCAGCGGCCGTGGATCGGCGTCTTCTTCGTGCCGATCACGAAGCAGCTGGCCGCCGAGGAGAACCTGCCGGTCGAAGAGGGCGTGCTGATCGACTCCTCCAGCCCGGACGTGCCGGCCGTCTTCCCCGACAGCCCGGCCGCGGCCGCCGGCCTGCGCCAGGGCGACGTGATCGTCGCCATCGACGGCCAGGCGGTGAACGCCAGCGACGACCTGGCGGAGCACGTCCTCAAGCGCGCGCCGGGTGAGACGGTGACCCTGAGCGTGCTGCGTGGCGGGGACGAGCGCCAGGTGGAGGTGACGCTGGGCGTCCTGCCCGCGCAGAACTAGCTCTCGGCCGGCGACGGCGAGGACGCGCCCCGGCGACGGATGCGGACCTCCACCGCCCCGAATTCGCCCGGCAGCGGCGCCTGCGGCTTGCGCACCCGGACCTCCACCCATTCCAGCCGTGGGTTGTCCGTCCCGTGGGCGTTGACCACCGCTGCGGCGATCGTCCCGGCCAGCGCCTCCAGCAGCCGGAAGGACTGGCCCTCCACGATGCCGCCGACCAGCTCGAAGACGACGGCGTAGTCGATCGTGTCCGACAGCTCGTCGCTGGCCGCGGGGGCGGCCAGGTCCAGCTCCAGCTCCACGTCGACCTCGATCGGCTGCGGCTCCAGCCGCTCCTCCAGTTCCACGCCGTGCCGGCCCAGGAAGCGCATGCCGCGCAGCGAGATGCGGTCGCTCACTGTCGCCACCGGCTGATGCCATCCGCCACGCGCACCGCGGGCGCCACCTGGGCCACGTCGTGGACGCGCACGATGTCGGCGCCCTGGGCGATCGCCAGCACCACGCTCGCGATGGTGCCCTCCAGGCGCTCGTCCGGCGGGACCCCGCCCAGCAGCTCGCCGATGAAGCGCTTGCGCGACGTTCCCACCAGCATCGGAAGCCCGCCCAGCGCAGCCTTCAGCTCCCCGAGCCGATGCATGAGCTCGACCGAGTGCTCCGGCGTCTTCCCGAAGCCGATGCCCGGATCGACGATGATCCGGTTCCGCGCCACGCCGGCCGCCAGCGCGTCGTCCACCGCTGCCCGCAGCCATCCCACCACCTCGTCGAAGGGGCTGCCGGGGTAGTCGGCGCGCTCGCGGTTGTGCATCAGCACCAGGTACGCGCCGCGCTCGGCGGCGGCGGCCACCGTGTCGGAGTCGGCGCGGCCGGCCCACACGTCGTTGACCATCCCGGCTCCGGCGTCAAGCGCCGCGCGCGCCACGGCACCGCGCGTCGTGTCGATGCTGACCATGGCCCGATCCCCGTGCTCGGCAACCAGCGCCTCGACCAACGGCACCGCCAGGGCGGCCTCCGCCTCCGGCGTCGGCCGCGGGTGCTCGCCGTAGAACTGCGCCGGGCGAGAGGACTCGGCCCCCACGTCCAGGATGTCGGCGCCAGCCTCGACGAACGCCGCCGCCTGGCGCCGGGCCGCCTCGTGGACCTCGGCCACGGGACGACCGTCGGGGGCCAGCCCGTCCCCGCTGAAGGAGTCCGGCGTCAGGTTGATGATCCCCATCAGGTAGGTCCGCTCGCCCCAGCGCAGCTCGGTCACGCGTCGCTCCTCTCGCCGCGGAGCATCCCACGAACCGCCCCCACCAGGTAGAGCGAGCCGGCCACGACCAGCGGCTGATCGGCTCGCGCGCGCATCCCCGCGGCCGCCGCCAGCGCTTCACCCGGCTCCGCGGCCGTGGCGCCGCCCTCGCTGACCCGGCGCCAGGCGCGCAGCAACTCGTGGGGCTCGATGGCTCCGGGATCCTCCACGCGGGTGAAGATCGGCCGTGGTCGCAGCGGCGCGAGCGCGCGAAGGACGGGGCCGACGCGCTTGCCGCGCATGGCGCCGAAGGCCATCGGGAAGTCGTGCATCTCCAGCTCGGCGAGCGCCGCGGCCAGCGCCAGTGCCCCGGCCGGGTTGTGGGCCCCGTCCAGCAGCACAGGGCCGTGCGGCGTCGAGCGCAGCAGCTCCAGCCGCCCCGGCCAGCTCGCCGCCGCGAAGCCACGCCGGATGGCGTCGTCGTCCAGGCGCTCCAGGTCCGCGCCTTGCCGCTCCCCGTCCTGGCGCAGCGCGTCGAGCAGCGCGATGGCCACCGCGGCGTTCGCCGCCTGGTGACCCCCCAGCAGCGCGATCCTGAGGCCCTCCAACCGGCGGCCGCCGGCCCGCGCGTCGACCACCAGCCCGTCCCAGCCGGCGTGGAGCAGCTCCGCGCGGTACGCCTGGCGCGGCCCCGCCCTGCGCAGCGGAACCTCCAGCGCGGCGCATCGGTCCAGGACGGGGCGCAGCCCGCGTCCCGCTGCACCGGTCACCGCCAGGCTGCCGGGCTTCACGATCGCTGCCTTCTCGGCCCCGATAGCAGCCAGCGTCCCGCCAAGGTGCTTCTCGTGGTCCAGCGCCACGTTGGTGATTGCCGCAACGCCGGGGTCCAGCACGTTGGTCGCGTCCAGGCGACCGCCCATGCCCACCTCGACCAGGGCCAGGTCCACCCCGGCCCGATCCAGCTCGACGAAGGCGGCCGCGGTGAGCACCTCGAACTCGGTCGGAGATCCCAGGCGTGCGGCCACGGCGTCGGCTGCCGGCAGGACCCGCTCCACCGCTGCCGCGAACGCCTCCTCGGATAGCGGCTCGCCGTCGATCGCGATCCGCTCGCGGTAGCTGACAAGGTGCGGCTTCGGCATGGTCCCCACCCGCAGCCCGGCCTCGCGCAACGCGGCCAGAGCCAGCGCAACCACGCTGCCCTTGCCGTTCGTGCCTCCGACCAGCGCGCCGCGCAGCCGCCGCTCCGGGCGGTCGAGGCGCTCCAGGATGGCGTCGATGCGCTCCAGCCCCAGGCTGATGCCGAAGCGTCCCCGCGCGCGAAGCGCGGCGACCGCGGCGGGATAGTCGAGCCGCGGGCTCATGGGTCCCGGGTCATCGGTCCCGACCGATCAGCCGCTGTCGTCCTCGTAGAAGACGCAGTCGTGGTACTGCCCGGTCAGGCACAGGTCTGTGACGTAGCCGGAGTCCAGGTGCACGCCGGCCCGCGCCTCGCAGCGCGAGACCACGCCGTCCTGCTTCATCAGGGTGCGCAGCATCTGGGGCGCCTCGATCGGCACGCGGCCCTTCGACCCGTGGGTCAGGAAGAAGTTCGGGCACGAGTGGCGCCGGGGTCGGGCGTAGCCGAGCGGCATCCCGCGTCGCCCGACGTGGACCGCCAGCGGCTCCGGGCTCTCGGCGAAACGCTTCTCGGCGATCACGCAGCGGCCGGGCTCGCAGTCGATCTCGTTGTGGCAGCAGGCGCGCGCCGGCCCCACCCCCTCCACGGCCCACAGCTCCCAGCACGGGCGGCGCAGGATGAAGGCCGGGCAGCGGTAGCGGATGGTCAGCGAGCAGTTCTCGACCTCCCAGCACATCGTGCGGCGGTCGTTCTGCTGCCGCCGCTCCGGGGCGAACGGGTCGCCGCCCTGGCGCCGGTCGGCGCCGGATCGGCGTTCGGTCTTGATGATCAAAGCTCGGGCAGTCCTCCCACGCGTGGGAGTGTAGCGGCTGTGGCACCGCCGACTGGTGCCACGCGGCACCGGTCCGCCGAACATCGACCGGATTCACCAGCACGTGGTGATACCGATCAAGAACTGGGCGGCGTCAGCCCCCGGCAGGCCACTTCCGCCTGGAGTTCCACCATCCGCTGGCGATATCGCCACGAAGTCGGCGCTTCTTAACCGATGCCACCACCGGCCGGGCAGCCGCACCCCGTACCCGGAGCAGCCTACTGGAGGAACTGGGCCAGGCGGGCCTCCATCGCCTCCTGGGGCATGTACCCGACCAGGCGGGCGGCCTCGCGGCCGTCCTTGAACAGGATCAGGGTCGGGATGCTGAAGATGCTGTAGCGCATCGCCAGCTGCTGGTTCTCGTCGGTGTTGACCTTGGCGGTGCTGATCTTGTCGGCGTGGGCCTCGCCCACCGACTCGACCACCGGGGAGACGAGCCGGCACGGCCCGCACCACGGCGCCCAGAAGTCGACGAGGACCGGCTTCTCGGAGCTGAGCACCTGCGCCTCGAACGTCGTCTCGTCGACCGTCATCGGGGCAGTCATGATCGTCTTGGGAACCTCCTGCTGAGGTGTTTCGACTCTCGGCCGATGCTAGCACCAAGCGTGCCCAGGAACCGATGCAGCCGCGGGGCCGCTCTACGACTCCGGGGTGGGCTCCGGCGTCGGCGTCTCCGGCACGGGTGTGGGAGTCGGAGGCTCAGGCGTGGCCGTCGGCTCCGGCGTGGGTGAGGGGCTCGGGGACGGTGTCGGGCCGCTTGACAGGACGATGTCCACCTGGGAGTCGGCCGGCACGCTGACCCCCTCGGCGGGGCTGCTGCGCAGGACCGTGCCGGAAGGCTCGGCACTCGGCTCCCGGGTCACCTGCCCGAGCCTCAGGCCCGCCTCGCGGAGCGTCTCGATCGCCTGCTGCTCGGTCTGGCCGATGAGCCGGGGCACCTCCACCTCCTCGGCGCCGCGGCTGATGACCACCGTCACGCTGTCTCCCTCGGCCACCTCCTCGCCCGCCTCGGGATCGGTGGAGATGACCCGTCCCTCCTCGACCTCGTCGCTGAACTCGCGCTCCTCTTCCAGCTCGAGCCCGAAATCGTCGGCCTCGGTGCGCACCTGGGTGATGGGGTCGCCGACCCAGTCGGGCATTCCGAAGGTCTCTGCCGATGGCGACGGTGTCCCGTTGCCCGGCGTCAGGCCGCCCAGGATCTGCGCGCCCAGGAAGCCGATGGCCCCCAGCAGGATGATCGCCAGCAGGACAAGCAGCCACATCCACCACGGCTGCCCTTGGCGCTCGACCGCGCGCGGCGGAACCGGGCGGCGCGGGGGCGGGGCGTTGACGTTCATGGAGGACGGGGCGCGGTCCGACGGCCGCGCCACTGGCGGCGGGACGTAGACGGTCGGCTCGCCGGAGCGTGGGATCGGCGCCACCGGCGGCGGCGTGACGGGCGCGGCGCCTCCCGCCGCGACGCCTGC
>DASUSP010000323.1:0-5022 GCA_036375035.1 Candidatus Limnocylindria bacterium | reverse complement strand
GGAGCGAGCTGCGGCCGGCGAAGCCCTCGACGCCGAACAGCTCCTCGGCGTACAGGCTGCCATCCGGCTTGCGGAACTGGGTGTGGCGCTTGTGCGGCACCTGGCCGCGCTGGAGGTAGAACATCGCGGCCCATTCTAAGGCGGCAGGGTGCTTGCGCTTTTGCGCAAGAGGTGAGATAGTTGCGCACGCAACGATATCTGACGAGGTGTAGAGGTGGGTCCTGGCAGTGCGCCCGGCCACTGGAGAGGAGTTCACTCAGATGGCGATCACGCGCCTGAACCACGCCGTCCTGTTCGTCCGCGACGCTGATGCGGCGGCGGACTTCTATCGTCGTGCGTTCGGCTTCGAGGAGCTGGAGCGGCCGCAAGGCATGCGCGCCGCGTTCATGCGCTCCCCGACCGGCGGCAACCACCACGACCTCGGCCTGTTCGAGGTCGGGCCGCAGGCGGCCCGTCCGGCCCGGGGCTCGGTGGGGCTGTACCACCTCGCGTGGGAGATCGACACCATCGAGGGCTTGGCCGAGATGGCGGACCGCCTGCGTGGCTTGGGCGCGCTGACCGGGGCATCGGACCATGGTGTGTCGAAGTCGCTCTACGGGCGCGATACCGACGGGAACGAGTTCGAGGTCATGTGGCAGGTCCCGCGGGAGGCGTGGGGCGAATACGCCGACCAGGCCACCGTGATGCCCCTCGACCTGGATGCCGAGCTGGCCCGCTGGGGAGCCGGCGCATCGGTCCAGTAGGAGGCCGGGCCGTCAGCGCTCGGCGCGTCGCTCCAGGGCGTAGACGTCCGTGATGACCAGGCGCTCGTGCTCCAGGCGGACCAGCCCGTCGGTGATCAGGTCGGCCAGCAGCCGGTTCACCGACTGCCGCGTCCCGCCAATCATGGCCGCCAGGTCGCTCTGGGTGTAGGGCCAGTCCAGCTCCACCGGCCCGCTGCCGGCCCGTGGCTGAGCCTGCCGGGCCAGCTGCGCCAGCCGCGCCGCAAGGCGGCCGGCGAGATCCAGGAAGTGCAGCTCCTCCACGTGGTGGGTGAGCCGCCGCAGCAGGCTGGTCAGCGCAGAGAAGAGCGCGTCGCGCAGTTCGGGGTGGGCGTCGAGCAGCTCGCGGAAGACGTTGCGCGGCAGGCTCAGCGTCTCGGTGGCCTCGACCGCCACCGCCGTGGCCGAGCGCGGCTCCCCGTCCAGCAGCGACAGCTCGCCGAAGAAGTCGCCGGTCCTTAGCGTGGCGATGATCGCCTCCTCGCCCTCCGGGGAGGGGAGCACGATCTTCACCGAGCCGGAGGTGATGACGTGCAGCGCGTCGCCGGGGTCGCCCTGGTGGAAGATCACCTCGTTGCGGCGGAAGTGCCGGTGCCGCAGACGCCGCCCGACGTCGGCCAGCACGCCCTGCGGACAGGGCGCGAAGAGCGGGCAGCGGCGCAGCGCGTCGATCGCGGCGCGTTCGTCGAGCGAGCTCATGGGCGTCCCGAGTGTACCGGTACACTCGGGACCCGTGCCTGAGCCGCTTCCACCGACCCCGGTCTTCCGCAGCGATGCCCACCTGGCCCACGCCGGCCTGGTGGAGCTGATGGCCGGGCGCGAGATCCCCTGCTACGAGGCTCCCGAGCGGGCGATCGAGATCGAGCGGGCGCTGGCCGTCGACGGCGGCTACCTCCTGGTGGAACCCGATGCGTTCGGCACCGCTCCGATCCTGGCTGTGCACGACCCGCTGCTTGTCGAGGTGGTGGACCATGCATGGACCGATGCGCTCGCCGCCGGCGCCGCCGACGGCTCGCGGTCGCTGATCCCCGACACATTCAAGCTGGCCGGCTACGCCGGCCCGATGGAGCCATTGGACCTGCCTGACGGCGCCCACCTGCGGCTGGGCGCGTTCTGCTTCGACACCGCGACCCCGATGGTGGCCGGGACCGCGGCCGCTGCACGGGCGGCCGTGGACGTGGCCTTGAGCGCGGCGCGCGCCGTGGTCGGCGGCGAGCGGCTGGCCTACGGCCTGTGCCGGCCGCCCGGGCACCACGCGGCCCGTTCGATGCTCGGCGGGTACTGCTTCTTCAACAACGCGGCGATCGTGGCGGAGTGGCTCCGGGGCGCCGCGGGGTTCGGCAGGGTCGCGATCCTGGACGTCGACTACCACCACGGCAACGGCACGCAACAGCTCTTCTGGGAGCGGGGCGACGTGCTCTACGTGTCGCTCCACGCCGACCCCGCGCGCGCCTACCCCTACTACTCTGGCTTCGCCGCGGAGCGCGGGGCCGGCGACGGAGCCGGCGCCACGCGCAACTTCCCGCTGCCGGCGGGCACGGGCCTGGACGCTTACGCGCCCGCGCTCGAAGAGGCGCTGCGCCTGGTCGAGGCCTTCGCGCCGGACGCTCCGCTGGTCGTCTCGCTGGGGTTCGACACGTTCGAGCGCGACCCGATCGGCGACCTGGCGCTGCGGACCCCCGACTACGCCGAGCTGGCGCGGATGATCGGCGCCCCCGGCCACCCGGTGGTCGCGCTTCAGGAGGGCGGTTACGCGATCGACGCCATTGGCACCAACGCAACGGCCTTCCTGGGCGGCCTGCGGGAGGGCCTGACCGGGGCGTGAGCGACCCGCATCCGCATCGGTCCGGGCGGCTGTGGCCGGCGTACCTCGCCAGCTTCACCTTCATGCTCGGCCAGTGGTCGTGTGGCGTGGCGGTGCCGCTGCTGGTGGTGGCGCAGGGCGGCAGCCTGGGCGAGGCGGGGCTCATCGCCGCCATTCGCTTCGGGCTGGGCGCGGTCTTCAGCCTGCCCTTCGGCGCGGTCGCCGACGCGTGGGGCACGCGCCGGACCCTGCTGGTGGCCATCGCCGGAAACGCTGCGGTGAACCTGGTGCCACTGCTGGCCGTGGCCGGCGGCGGCGTGACGCCGCTCTACTTCTGGGCGGTGCTTTCCGGCCTGACCTCGTCGCTGTTCCTGCCGGCCAACGGCGCCTACGTGGCAGGGGCGGCCCGGCCCGAAGCCCGCGGCTCGGCCTTCGGCTGGGTGACGCTGGCGACGCACAGCGGCGTTGCGGCCGGCCCGGCCATCGGCGGCTTCGTGTGGGACGCCTGGGGCCAGGCGCCCACCTTCCTGGTCGCGTCGGGCCTGGGCGTGATCGCCCTGGTGGCACCGGTCTTCGTGCCGGCCACGATCCGCACGCGCGTGGACGTTCGCGGCCTGCCGGCCATGGTCGCCGGCGTGGCTCGCGACCGCGTGATCGTGGGCAGCTGGGTCGCAGCCCTGGCCATCGGGCTGCCGTGGGGCGCGGTGTCCGGGCTCTTCCCGCTGTTCGCCACCTCGATCGGGATCAGTGCCGGCTCCGCGGGACTGCTCCTCGGCCTGCAGTCGCTGACCAACGGCGCGTCGCGCGTGCCGCTGGGACGCCTCATCGACCGGCGCTCGCTGCCGCCCCTCGCCGCTGCCGGCGGGGCGCTGGGCTACGTGGCCCTCAACGCGCTCCTGGGCTTCCAGTCCGGGCCGGTCGGCATCGCGCTGATCTTCATCGGCGGCATCCTGGCGCTGGCCTTCACCCTCATGCTGGTGCAGGTCACCATCAGCGCCCGCGCCCCGTCCCACCTCCGCGCCACCGGGCTGGGTGGCTACTCCACGTTCCTGTCGGCCGGCCTCGGCATCGGGCCGTTCATCGCCGGTGCGGCGGCCGATGCCGGCGGCTTCGGGATCGGCTTCGCCAGCGCGGCAGCCGCAGGGCTCGTGGCTGTGCTGGTCGCCGCTATGCTCCTGGCTAGGTCGGCGGGGGAGTGAACTCGAGGCTGGCGATCACGGCCTCCACCTGGCGGCGGAGCCGATCCTCGCGCGGCCCCTGGATCTCGGCCCAGACCGCCAGGTAGCTGGCGTACGGGTCGTCGATCGCCCAGCGCAGCATTACGCTGTCCCGCTCAGTGGCCTCCTCGCTGAAGCGCGCCTCGCGGCCGCCGACCTCCACTCGCTCGCCGAGTCCCTCCGACGGGCCGTCCCCCGGCAAATTCCAGCGCACGAAGGCGACCACCACGCCACCGGGTTCCATGTCGTAGGCGGAGAAGTCACAGCCGGCCGTCGCGCGCCCGATCTCGCAGATCTCCTCGGTGTTGACTGGAAGGTTGCCGACGTATGCCAGCAGGGTGGGACGCATGAGCGAGATCGGCTCGTCCGGGCCCCAATCGGTCCACGACGCCGGGTAGTCGACAGCTCGCCGTTGTCCCACTCGACCGTCGGCTCTGGGACCAGGCCGCAGCCACCGGCGATGAGCATCAGGCTCAGGAACGCCGCCACCCCCAACCGCATGGGGCGACGTTACGCCGGGGCGAGGAACTCCGCCAGCATCGCGGGGTCGATGTTGCCGCCGCTGATGACGACGACCCGCTGGTCGTCGCCATGGGGCTGGGGCGCGGCGCCGGTCAGATGTGCCGCCATGGCGGCCGCGCCGGAGGGCTCAACCACCAGCCGCGCGCCGCGGGCCAGCTGCCGGATGGCGTCGCGCATCTGCTCCTCGCTGACCGTCACGATCTCGTCCATGTAGCGACGCAGGTGGATGAACGGCAGCCGGCCGAGGTGCTCGACCCGCAGGCCGTCGGCCATGGTGCGCGTCGTGAGGGAGGCGTCCCAGTGGACCACCTCGCCGGCGGCGAGCGACTCGCGTGCATCGGCCGCCAGTTCCGGCTCGACGCCGATCACCCGTGCCTCCGGCGCCAGCGCCTTCACCGCGGTGGCGATCCCGGCCGACAGGCCGCCGCCGCTCACCGGGATCAGGACGCTGGTGACATCGGGAAGGTCCTCGGCGATCTCCAGGCCCGCGGTGCCCTGCCCGGCGATGATGCGGCGATCGTCGTATGGCTCGATCATCACCGAGCCGTGGCGCTCCACCAGCTCGAGCGCGATCCGATGCCGCTCCTCCGAGGAGGGGCCCGTGAAGACGATCTCCGCCCCGTCCCGGCGCACACCCTCGACCTTCACTCGCGGGGCGTTCTCGGGCATCACGATGGTCGCGCGGGCGCCAAGGAGCCGCGCGGCGCGCGCCACGGCC
>DASUSP010000322.1:0-5173 GCA_036375035.1 Candidatus Limnocylindria bacterium | reverse complement strand
CCGGAGAACGCCCCGGGAACGGTACTGTGCCTGGCCGGCTCGACTGCCATGCGGCTAGTTTAGACGTGCTCCGCCACGGGCTCGGCCGATGTCGCCTCGTCGCCGACGCCCTGCGGCAGCCCGACCTGCTCGCGCACCCAGTCGTAGCCGTTGGCCTCGAGCTGGTGGGAGAGCTCCTCGCCGCCGGACATCACCACCCGGCCGTCGAGCAGGACGTGCACGAACTGCGGCGTCACGTAGTTGAGCATGCGCTGGTAGTGGGTGATCAGCAGAACGCCCATCTCCGGGGAGAGGGAGGCATTGATTCCGGCCGCGACGTTGCGCAGTGCGTCGATGTCCAGGCCCGAGTCGGTCTCGTCCAGGATCGCCATCTTGGGCCCCACCACGGCCATCTGCAGCATCTCCAGCCGCTTCTTCTCGCCGCCGGAGAACCCCTCGTTCACGTAGCGCGCCGCAAACCCAGGATCCATGTGAAGGAGGGCCATCTTCTCCTCCATCAGCTTCCGGAACTTCGCCAGCGGGATGCCGGTGTACTTGGGCACGCCACCCCCCGAGGCGGCCTCGGCCTCCTGCTTGGGATGGTGCACCGCGTTGTAGATGTTGCGCAGGAAGCTGGCCACGGTCACGCCCGGGATTGCGCTGGGATACTGGAACGCCAGGAACAGGCCCGCCCGCGCGCGCTTGTCGGGCGCCAGCTTCAGGATGTCCTGGCCCTGCCAGGTGACGCTGCCGGCATCCACGGTGTAGTCCGGGTGGCCCATCAGGGTGTAGGCCAGGCTGGTCTTGCCCGAGCCGTTGGGGCCCATCAGGGCATGGACCTCGCCCTGCTTCACGGTCAGCGTCAGGCCCTTCAGGATCTTCTTCCCGGCGATGCTGACCTCGAGGTCGCGGATCTGGAGCTGATCGGTCATGCGCGTGTCGTACCTGCTTCCTAGCGTGCTGGTGCGGCCGGCATCGGCCGGTCGGCCGCGGCGGCTGCGTTTGCTGTCATCTGTGCGTGCTGGGCGGCGCGCCGGCGCCGGACGGCCACCGGGTAAGGCGGGCCGCCCGCGGTGGCGACCACGTCCGCCAGGCTCGTGGCGGACAGGGTGTCCTCCAGCGAGGAGTGGACGCGGACGAAGACCTCGTGGACGCTGCAGTCCTGCGGCCGGTCGCACACCTCCAGGTTGTCGGGGCCGGCACACGGCATCTCCAGCAACGGGCCGTCGAGGGCGCGGACGGCCTCCACCAAGCTGATCTCGGCCGCCGGACGCGCCAGCTGGTAGCCCCCGGTCTTGCCGCGGGTGGCGGTGACCAGGGCGGCGCGGCGCAGCTCTCGCACCAGCTGCTCCAGGTAAGCGTGGGGCAGCTTCTCCGAGCGCGCCACCGCGGCAAGCGACCGGGGCCCCTCGCCCTCGGCGCGTGCCAGGGCGACCAGGATGCGGATGCCGTACTCGGCGCGGGTCGAGAGCTTCATGGCAGCTCCACCACCACCCGGCCGTCGTCGACCCGCGTGGCGTAGGCGGTCACGGGGCGAACCGGCGGCAGGGCCAAGACGCGGCCGGTGAACAGGTCGAAGCGGCCGCCGTGTCGCGGGCACTCGACCGCGTTGTCGTCCAGCTCACCCTCGCCCAGCACGCCGCCGTCGTGGGTGCAGACGTTGTCGATCGCCCCCCACTCCCCGTCCTCGGTCAGGCCGATGCACAGCGAGCGGCCGTCCACCTCCACCACCCGGACGGTCCCGGGCGTGACGTGGGTGGCCTCCAGGCCGGTGGCGAATCCGGAGCGGGCCGTCGTCACGCCGCCACCTCCTCGGTGCCGATGCGCGGGGCCAGCGAGGCGAGCACCCGCTGCCGGATCGTCTCGGAATGGACCTGCGACACGACCTGCTCGAAGAAGCCGCGCACGATCATGCGCTCCGCCTCCTTGTCCGAGAGGCCGCGCGACATGGCGTAGAAGCGCTGCACCGGGTCGATGGCTCCGGCGGTGGCCCCGTGGCCGCAGCGCAGGATGTCGTTGGTCTCGATCTCCAGCACCGGGATCGGCTCGGCACCGGCGTTCGGGCTGAGCAGCAGGTTGCGGCACTCCTGGTAGCTGCTGGTTCCCTTGGCCTCCTTCTCGACGCGCGTCACGCCGTAGAACGCGGAGCGCGCCTCGTCGTAGAGGGCCGACAGGTAGAGCAGGTCCGAGGTGGTGTGGCTGCCGATCAGGTCCTGCACGCTGTCGAGATCGATGTGCTGCTTTCCGCCGGCCGCCAGGAGGCCCAGCAGCCGGGAGGTGCCGCCCTTGCCGGACATGCGCACGTCCAGCCCCACCTTGGTGACCGATGAGCCGATCTGGGCGTCGAGCGTCGTGACCTCGGCGTCCTGGCCGACCTCCACCCGCTTGGCACCGATGTTCCAGGCCGCGTCCCCCAGCCGCTGCAGGCTTGCGTAGCGCACCCGCGAGCCGGGTCCGGCCACGATGTCGACGATGCCGCCGTACCAGGCCGCGCCGCCGTCGGGGGAGGAGACCTCCTCCAGCAGCGAGACGTCGCTCCCCTCCTCGGCCACGACCAGCGTGACCGGGAACCAGGCGGCGTCGGGCTCGGAGAGGCGGAGGTTCGCCACCAGGGTGTGGTCGATCGTGACGCCGGCCGGAACGAACAGGAACGTCCCGCCGGTCCAGGCCGCGTGGGCCAGGGCCCAGAATCGGGCGTTGGCAGGCAGCGTATCGCGCTGGCCCAGGTGGCGGCGCACCAGGTCCGGGTGCGTTCGCACCGCATCGCGCAGATCGCTCAGCACCACCCCCGCCTTGGCCAGATCCGCGTCCAGCTCGCACTCGACGCCCGGGGCGTCGATCAGCAGGCGGGCGTCACGCGGCAGCCCGTCGAGCGAGGTGCGGCGCCACTCCTCCTCCTGGCCGGTGGGCCAGGGGGTCGCATCCGCGCGGCGCCACCAGGCGGCGCGCAGGTCGCGCAGCCAGTCCGGCTCGCCGAGCTGATCGGAGATGGCCGCGACGGCGGCCGCGTCGAGCGCCGAGGCGGCGGGGGCCGCCGCGGCGCCATCGGTCCGGATGGTCATCCGTCAGCCGACCGCGCCTTCCATCTGGAGCTGGATGAGGCGGTTCATCTCGACCGCGTACTCCATCGGCAGCTCCTTGACGATCGGCTCGATGAAGCCGTTCACGATCATGGCCGATGCCTCGGCCTCCGACAGGCCGCGGCTCATCAGGTAGAAGAGCTGTTCGCTGCCCACCTTGGAGACGGTGGCCTCGTGCCCGATGGTCACGTCCTCCTCGTCGATCTCCATGTACGGGTACGTGTCGCTGCGCGCCTCGTCGTCCAGGATCAGCGCGTCGCAGCGGACCGTGGACTTCGACTTCTCGCAGCCGGGATAGACCTTCACCAGTCCGCGGTACGAGGTCCGGCCGGTCCCCTTGCTGATGGACTTCGACGTGATCAGGCTGGTCGTGTTCGGCGCGGCGTGAATGATCTTGCCTCCCGCGTCCAGGTGCTGACCCGAATCGGCGAAGGCGATGCTGAGCACCTCGCCGTGCGCCCGCTCGCCGAGCAGGTAGATGGACGGGTACTTCATGGTGACCTGTGAGCCCAGGTTGCCGTCGACCCACTCCATCACCGCGTCCTCGTAGGCCACGGCCCGCTTGGTGACCAGGTTGTAGACGTTGTGGCTCCAGTTCTGGATGGTCGTGTAGCGAACCCGGGCGCCCTTCTTGACGATGATCTCGACCACGGCCGAGTGCAGGCTGGCCGAGGTGTAGGTCGGCGCCGTGCAGCCCTCCACGTAATGGACCGATGAGCCCTCGTCGGCAATGATCAGCGTCCGCTCGAACTGGCCGACGCTCTCGGTGTTGATGCGGAAGTACGCCTGAAGTGGCAGCTCGACATGCACGCCGGGCGGGACGTAGATGAAGCTGCCACCCGACCAGACCGCGGTGTTCAGCGCCGCCAGCTTGTTGTCGTTGGCGGGAATCACCGTCCCGAAGTACTCCTTGAAGAACTCGGGGTGCTCCTTGAGGGCCTGGTCGGTGCCCATGAAGATCACGCCCTGCGCCTCGAGCTCGCTCCGGATGTTGTGGTACACGACCTCGCTGTCGTACTGCCCGCCCACGCCGGCCAGGTACTTCTTCTCCGCCTCTGGGATGCCGAGCCGGTCGTAGGTGCGGCGGATGTACTCCGGCACGTCGTCCCAGGACTTGACCGACTTGTCGGTCGGGGCGGCGTAGTAGTAGATGTCCTGGAAGTCGATCGGCGACAGGTCCGCGCCCCAGGTGGGCGTCGGGCGCGACTCGAAGTGGCGGTACGCCTTCAGCCGCGCCTTGGTCATCCACTCCGGCTCGCCCTTGAAGCGGCTGATCTCCGCGACAACCTCGGCCGAGAGCCCCTTCTTCATGATGTTGAGGGGCACCATCTCAGGGTCGTGCCAGCCGTACTTGTAGCTGTCGGGGATCTGCTTCAGGGCGGGGTTCGGGATGGCCATCAATTCCTCGGTTCCTGGGTGCGTCAGCGAGCGTCGGGAAATCCCGACTGTGAAGGTCGGCTTTGCCTGCACATGATCTCGCAAAGCGCCCCCGTGGTCAACCGCGGGCCGGCCCGGCCGTAGCCTGCCATTCGTCCCTTCGCCAGGCCCACGCTTCGCAGTGGACCGATACAGCGGGCCATCTGGCGCGCGAGGGCGGTCTTCCGCGAACTCTGGCCCGATTACATCGGGCCGCGCACGAACGGAGGAGTCCGGCTGGCTTCGTCAGTGCTCAGCCACGCTTGCCCGCAGAGCGTACGACCAGCGCGCCGAGTAGCGCCGCCAATGGCTGTAGCGGGCCGCACGTCCCCATCCACCAGAAGACCCAGGCGACTTCCGGGTCGATCTCGTTGGCGAGCAGGTTGCCGAAGAGCGTCAGCGCCGCCAGCTCGCCGAGCCAGGCGGCAAGCAACAGGGCCGCCATGCCGGACACGCCGGGGGCACGCCGCCCAACCCAGACGCCGACGAGGGCGGCGAGCAGGGCCTGCGATCCGTAGATCAGCGCCATGAACGTTGGAGGACGCGGTCGGGGCCCGGCCACGCCGCCGTTCCGCCGAGGAGGATCCAGGACAGCGCGACCATCGCACCCAGCGCCAGGGTTGTGGCCAGAAGCGTCGTGGGCCATCGGCGAGGCATGCCCTCCGGGACGCTTCGCGAGATCATCGTGTCACCACCAG
>DASUSP010000321.1:0-4279 GCA_036375035.1 Candidatus Limnocylindria bacterium | reverse complement strand
GGACACTGAACTGGCGATCTGCGGCGACTACAACGTGGCGCCGGAGGACGCCGACGTGTGGGACCCGGCCGCCGCGCACGGCGCCACCCACGTCTCGCCGCGGGAGCGGGCCGCGGTGGCCAGGCTGCGGGAGTGGGGGATGGTCGACGTGGTTCGTCACTTTCACCCGGAGCCGGGCTACTTCACGTGGTGGGATTATCGGGCGGGGCACTTCCACAAGAACTTCGGGATGCGGATCGACCACGTGTACGTGACGCCGCGGCTGGCGGCGCGCGCCCTGGCCGCCGACCGTGACCGCGATGCCCGCAAGCCGTCCACCTACCCGGGGATCCCCTCCGACCACGCCCCGATCGTGGTGGATTTCGCATGAGCGGCCGAATCATTGACCTCAGCCACCCGATCGAGCATGGGATGGAGACGTACCGGCCCCTGCCCGGCCCGATCATCGAGGACCACCTCAGTCGGGAGGCCTCGCGAGCGCACTACGCACCGGACACCGAGTTCCATATCGGCCGGATCAGCATGGTCGCCAACACCGGCACCTACCTGGACGCGCCGTTCCATCGGTTCGCGAACGGGAAGGACGTGGCCGAGCTGGACCTGGCCGGGCTCGCCGGGCTGGAAGGCGTGGTGGTGCGCTGGCCCGAAGCGTCGGGGCGTGCCATCGGCGCCGAAGCTTTCGCGGGCGTGGAGCTGCGGGACCGGGCCGTGCTGGTGCACACCGGCTGGGACCGCCACTGGCGCAGCGAGACGTACTTCAGCGGGCATCCGTTCCTGACCGAGGGTGCGGCGCGGCACCTGCGGGACGCCGGGGCGCTGCTGGTGGGGATCGACTCGCTGAACATCGACGACACCGACGACGGGCGGCGCCCGGTCCATACCACGCTGCTCGCCGCGGGCATCCCGGTCGTTGAGCACCTGACGGGCCTCGATCAGCTGCCGCTCACCGGGTTTCGCTTCAGCGCCGTGCCGGCGCCGGTACGCGGCATGGGCACCTTCCCGGTCCGCGCCCACGCCACGCTCGCCGGCTGAGGAGCTGAGCGAAGTTCCCACCCCTTGGGTCTATGGGCCACGGGACGGCTCAAGACGACGCGTCGGCGGCCGATTGGCCCCCCGCACGGGTCAACCGGCGTCGGAGCAGCAACGCGCAGAGCGTCCTGGGCGGTTCGGCGGTCGATAGGCCCACCCGCCGGGAGACGAGCGGTCAGCCGACGCTCCGCAGGGCGCGGGCCAGCTCGCGGCCCGGCTTCGTGCGCGGCCAGACGACGCGGCGGGCGCCCACGAAGGACCGATAGGCCTCCAGCGCCGTGGCCAGGGCTGCGATGAAGTCTGGCTCCTCTATCGGGCTGAAGCCGTCCTGGAACCAGACACCCAGGATCCGCAGGTCCGGGCTGGACTTATCGCGGCGTGGCTCGATGCGGCCGACCAGGCGGTCGCCGAAGAGCATCGGCAGAACGTAGTAGCCCCAGCGGCGCTTGGCGGCCGGGACGTACACCTCCCACAGGTAATCGAAGCCGAACAGGTCGCGCAGCAAGCCCCGATCCCAGACGAAGGGGTCCAGCGGCGCCAGGAACGCGACGGCTGGCGGGGAGGCGGTGATCTCGGCCGCATCCAGGATGGGCCACTCCTCCGCGGGCAGGTAGCGCAGCCCCTTGAGGCCCTCCACCTCCACCGCGCGCAGCGCGCCGGACTCCACCAGCTCGGCGGTCCAGCCCCGGCGCTGCGCGGCCGAGCCGGTGCCGTACATCACGTCCGAGGGGCCCGGCGAGGCCATCAGGCCCACCGCCCGGAATCGGCTCCACAGCCGGTGGCGCAGGGCGTCCTCCTCCGACTCCCGCCGCGCCAGGAGGTCGGCCGGGACGAGGCGCTCCAGCAGGTCGTAGAAGCGCCGGTTTCCGTCGCGTCGGGCGATCCCCAGCCGGCCCGTGACGAACAGCGCCTCCATCACGGCGCGGGCCGCGGGGGTCGGCGCCCACCACCAGTCGATGGCGTGGTTGTGCTCCCGGAATGCCGCGGTGGAGAGCGGACCCTCGCGCCGGATCGTCTCCAGGATCGCCGCGGCCACATCCGCCTGCTCGGACAGGATGCGGTCGCGGTACCACTCGTCGGCGCGCTCCCAGGCCAGCCGGTAGTGCGGCAGCTCTTCGAGGGGCAGGATGTTGAGGCTCTTGTTGTATACCTCGATCAAGCGGCGGTCGGGGGCGTAGAGCCATCGGTCCAGCCAGGCTCGGTCGTAGCCGGCGACGCGCGCGTGCAGCACCAGGTCGTGGTTGCGGGCGCCCGGCACCTCCAGGGGGTCGAACTGCAGGCTGCCCACCCGCTCGACGACGCGCAGGACCGATGCCGGCTCCGCCGGCAGTCCGCGCGGCGGGGCCAGCATGTGACGGGCGATCAGGTAGCGCCGAGCCTGGTCAGCAGTGATGCGGGGTATCTGGGTCATCGGCCGCGGATGGTACGGCACGCTGCGCCCGGCGGTACATCGCGGCCCGAGCGGCTACGTCACGCAGCAGGGCTGTCCCGGGAGCGGGTGGCCAACGCTGTCGCGATGCCGAACTCTTCCGGCGACCAGCAGTCCGCCGACGACCGCGGCCATCGCAAGGGCCTGTGGTGGTAGGACCGGCGTCCCCAGGATGACCAGGCCGATTCCGGCGGTGAGCGCCGGCACGAGGTACTCGAGTTCGGCGGTCGCGACCGCACCAAGCACCGCGATGCCCCGGAAGGTGAGCGCGTTCTCGAAGAGTCCTATGCCGATGCCCAGCACGAGCACGCCCACGACCCGCGAGTCCAGGAGCAGCCCAAGCACTTCCGGACCCGGCAGGACGGCCGGTCCGGCGAGCGCGGCGGCTCCCGCCAGGCTGAACCACGCCGTGCGACGCAGGAGCGTGGAAGGGTCCGGTGCCCGGCGCGCCATCCAGACGTAGATGGCGCCCCAGGCGAGTGGCGAGCCGAGGGCCAGCACGTCGCCGACGTTTGGCACACCCAGACCGCCGCCGGCCAGCACCAGTCCCAGCACCCCACCGAAGGCCACGAGCGAACCGCCAATTGCCAACGCGCGCGGTCGTTCCAGACGAAGGAGCAGTGCCAGAACGAGCGCGACCGCCGGCGCACTGGAGTCGATCACCGCCACGTTGGTCGCGGACGTCATCGACAGGGCCGTCATGACGCAGGCGCGACCCAGGCCGAAGCCCAGCAGGCCAGGGAGCACGGCGTCCGCCAGGTCGCGGCGCGTGGGTCGCCAGCCGCGCCCTGTGAGTCCCACGAAGGCCAGGAGCAGCAGGCCCGCGCTCAGCCGGCGGGCACCCTCCAGCGTCAGCGGCGGCACGACCTCGATGGCTTCCTTGGCGAAGACGGCGAAGCACGCGAGTGCCACCTGTAGACCCAGCAAAGCTACGATGAAGGCAGGGAAGCGCGCCAAGCCGAAGGGATTCGCCACGGCACCGATCGTTCGCCCACGGGGGACGTTCGGCAAGAGCCGGATGGCACGCGCGCCGCAGCGCCGCGGCGGGTCTTGACAGGTGGGCACAGTCTGACGGGTATGCAACGGATGCCCGGCGACCCCAGGACAGCTCACCCGTTGGCGGCAGGAGGTGCCGGCGACACCGATGACATGGCGCGCCGCGGCCACCGCATCCAGATCCTGGCCACCGAGCACTGGAACCTGCTGGCCACCCGCTCGCTTTCGTGGTCGGAGTCGTTCAGCCGCGCCACGATGTTCCTGACCGTGCTCTCGGGCGCGACGGTGGCGCTGGCCCTGGTGGCGCAGGCCACCGCGTTCGGCGAGGGGTTCGTGCTCTTCGCCCTGCTGGTGCTGCCGGTGGTGCTCTTCGTGGGCGCCACCACCTACGTGCGCCTGGTGGAGGTCAACAACGAGGACGTCCACTGGGTGTACGGCATGAACCGTCTGCGCCACGCCTACCTGGACATGGAGCCGGAGCTCGGTCCTTACTTCGTGACGGGCGTCAGCGAGGATGACGCGGCCATCGTCCGGACCTACGGCTCGCACTTCACCGGCTCCGCCCTCTCGCACGCGCTGGTCACCACGCCGGCGACGATCGCCTTCGTGAACGCGATGATCGCGGCGGTTCTGGGGGTGGTGGCCCTGATGGAGATCCAGATGGCAATGGTCCCGGCGGTGGTCGTGGGGGCGGCGCTGTTCCTGGTGGCATCGGCCCTCCAGATCTGGTTCAACCGCTACAGCGCCGCCGTGTACCAGCGCGAGCACGCCAAGCGCGACCCGTCCGGCGGCTGAATCAACGCCTACGGGGGGCGGGATCGGAGC
>DASUSP010000320.1:0-4984 GCA_036375035.1 Candidatus Limnocylindria bacterium | reverse complement strand
CCCTTGCTGTGAGCGGTGCGCACGTAGGCCTCGCCGATCACCTCCAGCATCGAGGCCCGCGTGAAGCGGGCGAACATCGCCGCCGGCAGCGCGGCCAGGGCCATGGTGGGCAGGATCCAGTGCAGCGGCGTGTCCCAGCCGCTCACCGGCAGGATGCCCGGGTCCCGGATGGAGTGGGTGTCGAACACCAGGCGCAGCAGCACACCGAGCAGGAACGGCGGTCCGGCCATACCGATCAGGCTCACCCCCGTCGCCAGGTGGTCGATCCAGGTGTTGTGGTGCCAGGCGGCCAGCACTCCCAGCCCCACGCCAACGATCACCGCCAGCACGAAGGCCAGGGCCAGCAGCTGCACGCTGGGCACGAACGCCTGCCCGATGACCTGGCCGACGTCGACGGTCTCGATGCGAAACGGGCTCTGCGTGCCCCGCAGCACGCCGGTGGCGTACGAGGTCCCGAAGTCGCCCTGCAGCACGCCGGTCAGCCACTTGACGTACTGCACGGGGAGCGGCTGGTCCAGCGCGAATCGCTCGTTGAGCGAGGCGACGAACTCGGGGTCCAGCTGGCGCCCCTCCCGGTTCCACGGGCTGCCGGGCGCGGCGTGCATCAGCCAGAACGTGACGATGGACGCCACGAACAGGACAGGGATGATCCAGAGCAGTCTTCGGACGGTGAAGAGAACCACGGGCGATCCTTGAGCAGCCATGGGGGACGGCCCACAGCCTCGCCCCGGTCTAGTTCGACAATCGTACCCGCCGGACGCGGGAGAGGTTCATTCGGTTCCAGCGGCGGCCCGGTCGACCAGCCACAGGGTCCGCCCGGCGCGCACCCCGGCGGCCGGCGGTGGGTCGGTGCCGTCGCGGACGCGAGCCAGCGCATCGGCCTTGTCCGCGCCGGTGACCACGAACATCGCCTCGCGGGCGGCGTTGAGCACCGGGTAGGTCAGGGTCATGCGCCACGCGGCGGGGCCGGGCGCCCAGGTGGCGACCACCAGCCGCTCCCGCTCCTCGAGCGCGGTGGACCCGGGGAACAGCGATGCGGTGTGCCCATCGGCGCCCATCCCCAGCCAGACCAGGTCGAGGCGCGGGATCGGGTCGCCGCCGATCACCGTGCGCAGCTCCTCCTCGTAGCCGCGGGCGGCCGCGTCCAGATCGTCCTCGTCGGCGGGCATGCGGTGCACCTGCTCCATCCGGACCCGCGGCAGGTAGTCGAGCAGGGCCAGGCGCGCGGTGTTGTAGTTCGACTCGGGGTGGTCGGGCGGGACGGCGCGCTCGTCGCCGAAGAAGAACTCGACCCTCGACCAGTCCAGCATCCGCACGCGCGGCGGCACCACCAGCAGGGGGCATACGGCAAGCGGCGTCGATCCCCCGGTGAGCGCCACCACGAAGCGGCCTCGCCGCCGGATGGCGTTGCGCCCCGCGGCCACCAGGCGGTCGGCAGTGGCCGCGGCAACCGCCTCGGGGTCGGCCAGGATCTCGAAGCGGCGGCTCACACGGCCTCCTCGCCGGCGCGGGCGGAGGCCAGGAATACGGCAGCGGCGCGCAGGGCCGCCTCGTAGACCGGGTCGCGCGCATCGTCGACCAGGATCGCGGCCAGCAGCTCCCCCTCGGAGACAGGCTGCATCCGGACGCGGCGCAGCAGGGCGGTCATGCCGTCCGCGTTCGAGGCCATGGTGGCCTCGTCTCCCTCGCGGTCGAGGATGAACTCCGCGGCGCCCATCTCGCCACGGGCGCGCAGCCGCACCGAGACCAGCTCGCCGTCGGGGACCCCGGGTGCCTCCACGCCGGCCACGTCCAGGTCGACCATGGCGTACTTGCCCTCCAGCACCAGGCGCATGGCCCCATTGGCCAGGGGCTCAGCGGTGGCGTGGCGCTTCCAGTCGAGCCGCGACGCGACCCAGCCGGCGTAGAGCATGGCCTGCGCCAGGCAGCCGGTCCCGCGGCCCTCGGGCGGGCGGGCGTATCGGACCCGGATGCGATTCAGGTTGGGCAGGTAGCGCCGAAAGCGGGGCGCGTCGAAGAACTGGGCGGTCAGCTCCTGCCACCAGCCGATGCGCCGCCAGGACAGGTCTCCGATGCCGCTGCGGTGACGCAGCGCCGCCAGTCGCCGCATGCCGAGCAGCAGGTCGCTGAAGTCGGCGCTGTCGATCAGGACCCGGTCGGCCACGTCCACCAGCTGGTCGAAGATCTGGTCGGTGAATGGCGGGGCGCCGGGCCACCACACGTGGGTCGGCAGGTCGTGGATCTGGAGCGGCGCCACGATGCCGTCCAGGTGCCCGGCCGCCTCACCCCGAACGGTGAGCACCACCTCCTCGTAGCAGACCTGCTCGCCGTTGCCGTTGGCCGGGTGGCAGTGCGCCGAGACGCTGGCGTCCAGCGCCGGTCCGGTGGCGCTCGGGTCCGCCACCAGGACGATGGCTCGCGACGGATGGCGAAAGCCCAGCCCGCCCAGGGTCTGCACCACCCGCTCGGCGGCGACCGGGTCCGGGACGGTCACGATCAGGTTCAGGACCGATGCCCGCGCGTGCGGCAGCCCCTTCTCGGTGACGACCTGGTCGCCGTCCAGCGCCGCGGTCCACAGGCGAGCCAGGTGCACCTCCACGGCCCGCACGCTGGTGCCGGCCTCGCTCCACAGTGGCGCGACCCGCGACTCGGCCTCTCCGAAGCGCATCAGGTGGCGGTGGACCGCCAGCTCCCGGTCGGCGTCGGCGATCCCGCCGTTCTGCTCGTGGTCGTGGAGGTGCGCGCTCACGGGCGTCGCCACGCCCTTCCGTCGCGCTCCAGCAGCTCGTCGGCCGCCGGCGGGCCCCAGGTCCCGGCGCCGTAGAAGTGGATCGGGCCAAACTCGCCGGAGCGCCACGCGTCCACGATCGGGTCCACGATCGACCACGCCCGCTCCACCTCGTCGCCCCGGGTGAAGAGCGACGCGTCGCCGATCATGGCGTCCAGCAGCAGCGTCTCGTAGGCGTCGGGCGAGTCGACGGCGAAGCTGGACCCGTAGCGGAAGTCCATGTTCACGTTGCGGATCTGCAGCCCCTGCCCCGGCACCTTCGCGCCGAAGCGCAGCAGGATGCCCTCGTCGGGCTGAACGCGAATGGCGAGGATGTTCGGGTCGATCTGCGGGGCGCCGCCGCGCTCGAACAGGGCCAGCGGCGGCCGCTTGAACTGCACGGCCACCTCGGTCACGCGGGTCGCCAGTGCCTTGCCGGTGCGCAGGTAGAACGGCACGCCGGCCCAGCGCCAGGACTCGATCCCCAGCTTGAGCGCCGCGTAGGTCTCCGTCTCCGAGTCGGGCGCGACCTCCGGCTCGTCGCGGTAGGCGGGCACCTTGTGGCCTTCCACCCAGCCGGAGACGTACTGGCCGCGGATCGTCGAGGCGACCACCTCCTCGGGCGACATCGGCTTCACCGCGCGGAGCACCTTGAGCTTCTCGTCGTGCAGGTCCGCGGCGCGGAACTCGACGGGGGGCTCCATGGCGAACATGGCCAGCAGCTGCAGCGCGTGGTTCTGGACGATGTCGCGCAATGCCCCGGTCTGGTCATAGAACTCGCCGCGTCCCTCCACCCCCACCGTCTCGGCCACGGTGATCTGCACCGAGTCGATGTAGCGCCGGTTCCAGATCGGCTCGAACAGCCCGTTGCCGAAGCGGAAGACGGCCAGGTTCTGGACCGTCTCCTTGCCGAGGTAGTGGTCGATACGGTAGATCTGGTCCTCGTCGAAGACCCCGTTGAGCTCCCGGTTCAGCTGGCGGGCGCTGGCCTCGTCCGAGCCGAACGGCTTCTCCACGATCACCCGCGACCAGCCCTTCTTGCCGTCACCGCGTGCGCTGCCGCTCTGCGCCAGCCCGGCCCCGTCCATCTGCCGCGCGATCTCCGGGTAGAGGGCCGGCGGCACGGCCAGGTAGAAGAGGCGGTTGCCTGCCGTGCCCCGGTCGCGGTCGATGCGGTCCAGCAGCCGGCTCAGCCCCTCCCACGAGGCGTCGTCGTCGAAATCGCCGCGGTGGTAGTGGATGCCGCGGCCGAGCGACTCCCAGATCGACGGCTGCGCCGGGCGGTTGCGGCTGTACTGGTTGATGCCCTCCAGCAGGTGCTCGCGAAAGTCCGCGTCCGACAGGTCGCGCCGGGCGAAGCCCACCACCGTGAACTCCGGGGGCAGGAAGCCGCCCAGCAGCAGGTTGTAGAGCGCCGGCGCCAGCTTGCGCTCGGCGAGGTCGCCGGTGGCGCCGCAGATGACCATGGTGCACGGCTCCGGCATCCGCTCCAGGCGCAGCCCCTGGCGCAGCGGGTTGGCTGCCTCGCTGCCGGACCCGCGCGGGAGCGTCTCGTCGCGGGCGGTCGGCACGGTGGACATCGGCTCAGCCGCCCTCGTCGCCGGCGACCGCCTTCACCGCATGTCCTCCGAACTCGTTGCGCAGCGCGGCCAGCACGCGATCGGCGTAGCTGTCCGGCTCGCGGCGGCTGCGGAAGCGCTGGAGCAGCGACAGGGTGATGACCGGCGCCGGCACGTCGCGGTCGATCGCCTCGAAGACGGTCCAGCGCCCCTCGCCGGAATCGTTGACCCAGCCGCGGATCCCCTCGAGGTCGTTCCCCTCCTTCTCGAAGGCGTTTCCCGCCAGCTCCAACAGCCAGGATCGGATGACCGAGCCGTTCTGCCACATGCGGGCCACGGCGGCGAGGTCCAGGTCGAACTCGGAGGCGTGCAGGATGTCGAAGCCCTCCCCGTAGGCCTGCATGATCCCGTACTCGATGCCGTTGTGGACCATCTTGACGTAGTGGCCGGCGCCGGCCGGGCCGCAGTACAGGTAGCCACCCTCCGGCGCCAGCGTGCGGACCACCGGCTCGAAGCGCTCGAAGACCTCGGGCCTGCCGCCGAGCATGGCGCAGAACCCGACCTCCAGCCCCCAGACCCCGCCGGAGACGCCCATGTCCAGCCACTCCAGACCGCGCGCGGCCAGGGCGGCTGCGCGTCGCTGGGAGTCGTGGAAGTT
>DASUSP010000319.1:0-27765 GCA_036375035.1 Candidatus Limnocylindria bacterium | reverse complement strand
TGGACGACGTCGACCGTGACGCCTTCCGCGAGCGAGCGGAGCCGTATCTGCGCGACAACTTCACCGATGAGCAGGTGGAGGTGCTGGAGGCGATCCGGTCCACGGCCGAGTAGCGAGCAGCGCCCCGGAGGGTGGTGCCCGGGTCGATCCCGGGTACCGCCCCCTCACCACCCGAGTAATGTGCGGCGCGTGATGCTTGGCGCGCGGCTGAGGAGGATGCGCTGCTGATGGCCGAGGAGGGCCGCCCCTCGCCGCCGAGCCCGGACACGGCCGGTCCGGCGGTTAGCGACGACAAGACCGAAGACGCCCCCGGGCTCGGCGGCGAGACGAACCCGGAGCTGCTCCCGGCGAGTGGTCCGCTGCGTCCCATCCTGCATTTCATTGGGCAGGTGGAGCAGCTGATCGGCGCCGTCCTCCTGGTCATCATCCTGGTGCTGGTGCTCGCGCAGGTGGCACAGCGCTACCTGCCGGGCGGGTATCCGTGGACCGGCGAGGTGGCCCGCTACTCGATGGTGTGGGCGACCTTCGTCCTGGCTGGTTACCTCATGGCCCACGACCGCCACATCTCGATCCACGTCGTCGACTACGTGCTCCACGGCCGCGCGCTGTCGGCGGTGAAGCTGATGGTCAACGTCGTGGTCCTCATCACCTGCTTGGTGCTCCTCTACGGCACCTACGTGCTGATCGACACCGACATCGGGCAGGTCACGGCAGCGGCGCAGATGCCGCTGCGATGGGTGAACGCGATCCCGATGGTCGGGTTCTTCCTCACCGCGACCCGGGCGCTGCTCGGGATCGTGGTCAATGACGTTCCTGAACTCCTTGGTCGCGGGGAGGCCTCGGCATGAGCCTGCCCCTGCTGCTGGCCGCGATCCTGATCCTGTTCATCCTACGTGTCCCGATGGCGTTCGCGATCCTCGGGCCGTCGATCGCGTACCTCATCCTGGAGGACTACACGCTGCACCTCGGCGTCCGGCTGGTGATGCAGGGCATCAACAGTTGGCCGCTCCTTGCCGTTCCGCTCTTCATCCTGGTGGGTATCGTTGCTACCCGAACCGAGATCGCCGACCGGCTCTACGATGCAGCGCTGCTGCTGCTCGGCCCGCTCCGCGCCGGGCTGGCCTACGTGAACATCGGCGTCAGCCTGGGGTTCTCGTGGATGAGCGGTGCCTCGCTCGCCGACGCGGCGGGCATCGGCTCGATCGAGGTCAACCACATGCGGAAGAAGGGCTACCCCGCGGAGTTCTCGGTGGGCTTGAGCGCGAGCTCCGCACTCATCAGCCCGATCATGCCGCCCAGCATTCCTGCCGTGGTGTACGCCTCTGTAGCGGCCGTCTCCACCGGGGCGCTCTTCGCCGCTGCCGTCGTGCCCGCCGCGATCATGACGCTGGCCCTGGTCGTCACCGTGTTCATCTGGTCGCGGCGCCGGCCCGACCTGGTCGGCGAGCCCTACAGCTGGCCTCACGTTCGGCGGGCCGTGCTCCGCGCTCTGCCCCCCATCGGCGCGCCGGTGATCATCCTGGGAGGCATCCTGGGTGGCTACTTCACGCCGACCGAGGCCGCCGGCATCGGCGCCCTGTACATGCTCCTGCTGGCGATCTCGTACCGGTCGGTCACCATCCGCGACATGGCAGTCATCTTCCGTGACACCGCGGTCATCACCGCGCAGATCATGCTGATCATCGGCGCGTCCACCCTGTTCAGCTGGATCCTGGCCCGGGAGCAGGTGCCACAGGCGGTCGCAGAAGGGCTGCTGGGGATAACCGACAACCCGGTCATCTTCCTGCTCATCGTGAACGGGGTCCTCATCTTGCTCGGCATGATCCTGGAGCCCACCTCCGCCCTGCTGATCATCACGCCCATCCTGCTGCCGGTGGCGGTCCAGTTCGGCGTGGACCCGCTGCAGTTCGGATCGATCATGATCTTCAACCTGATGATCGGGCTCATGACCCCGCCGATGGGCGGCGTCGTCTTCGTCCTGAGCTCCGTGACTGGCATCCCGGTCGAACGGGTGTTCCGCGGCGCCGCGATCTATCTGCCGGCCATGCTTGCCGTCCTCCTGCTGATCACCTATGTGCCGGCGCTCACGCTCTGGCTGCCCGAGCTGGTCGGGCTGTGAGACGGTAGCGGCGCGATGTCGGTCCTGGAGAAGGCGAGCGACCTGATTGACTGCCTGGGTCGGGCGGGCGAGCCGGTGACCCTCGGATACGTGCGCTCGGCCCTCGGAATGCCGAAGTCGTCCACCCATCGGCTGCTCAGCGAGCTGGCCTCGCTTGGCATCGTGAGGCGGACCGAGGACGGCCGCTATTCGCTGGGCCCGAGGCTCCTCTACTGGGGAGAGGCGGCGGCAGATACCTTTGACCTGCGAGCAGTTGCCGAGCAGCCGATGCGCAGGCTCCGGGACGAGCTGGGCGAGAGCGTGCACCTCTACATCCGCGACGCAGACTCCAGGATCTGCATCGCTGCCGTCGAAGCTCGCCATGAGCTGCGGCCGTTCATCCAGCTCGGCCGGCCGCTGCCGTTGCGTGCCGGCGCCGCCGGCAAGCTCCTGCTGGCCTTCGCCGAGCCGGACGTTCAGCGCTCCGAGTTGCGGCGAGCGCAATCGGACGCCGACCAGCTGCCCAACGCGCCTGGAGATCGGCTGGCGGAACAGCTGGAGCGGATCCGTGTAGAGCGCTGGGCGACGTCGATGGGCGAACGGGAGCAGGGGGTGTCGGCCGTGGCAACGTCCGTCGTCGATAGCCGTGACCGCGTGGTGGCTGCCCTGTGCATCTCAGCGCCCACGACCCGGCTCGGCGAAGAGCGGTTCGTCCACATGCGTGGCCCCCTTGAAGCCTGTGCCAGGGAGATCAGCGCGCTCCTGCAGCGCGGCTGACGCCCAGCGGGATGGGTCGCTAGGCCGGCGACCCGGCGACGGTCGTTTCCGGCGTCGTTTCCGGCGCCGGCACCCAGCCCAGCGCCCTGCTGATCTCGGTGGCCGCAGCCGCCAGGTCGGATCGCAGCTCCTCGAGCCGTTCGCCGCTCAAGCGCGCGCTTGGACCCGAGATCGAGAGCGCAGCGAGCACCGCCCCGGCGTGATTGCGGATGGGAACCGCCGCGGCCGCCAACCCCTCCTCGCGCTCGCCGAAGGACATGGACCAGCTGTCCGATGCGATCCGATCGAGCTGTGCCGTCAGCTCCTCGAGGCTCGGTGCGCGGGGCGTGACCGGTGAGCCGCCGACGCGACGCAGCTCGTTGGCCCGCGTCCCGGCGTCTGCGAAAGCGAGCAGCAGCTTGCCCGACGCGCCCACCGACAGCGGGAGCGGCTTGCCCACCTCGGTGAAGTGGCGGAGCTCGTAGCTTCCCTCCACCGCCGCCACGCAGACCCGCGTGTTCCGCTGACGCACGTACAGGTGGACGCTCTCGCCGACGGCGTCACGCAGCCGAACCATCGCCGGCTGCGCGATGCGGACCAGGTCGCTGAGGCCGCTGGCAGCCTCTCCCCAGCGGACCAGGCGCGGACCTGGGACATACGTCGCCGTCCCGACGCGGAAGAGCAGGCCCAGGTTGACCAGCTCGGACAGCAGGCGATGCGTCGAGGAGCGCGGACGGCCGAGGCGCTGCGCGATCGACGTCAGCGTCGCGGCCTCGGGCGCCTCGGCCACCAGGTCCAGGATCTGGGTGGCCTTTTCGAGGACGGACATCAGTCGGCCGGCGTCCCGTAGAACTCGCCGAACAGCTCCTGCTCGCTCGGTCGATCCTCCGCAATCGGCCGGCTCACCCACGTGACGTTCATGTAGTGCTTGAGGTGGATGTTCTCCGAGGTGATGTTCCCGCCCCAGGTCCCGCATCCGAGGCTCGAGGTCATGGGCATGCCGTTATTGAAGGCGCCGGCGTTCGCCTTGGACTGGGGCTGCCGAACCATGATCCGGCTCACCGGCGCCACGCGGGCCAGCCGCTCGATGTGATCGTCGTCGTGCGAGTAGATGCCGCACGAGTGACCCTTGCCGCCGACCTCGTAGATGGCGTCGACCATCGCAAGCGCCTGATCGAAACCGGAGTAGCGGAACATGGACAGCACTACGCCCAGCTTCTCGGAGCTGAACGGGTTGTGCCGGCCGATCTCCGTCTGCTCCGTGACCAGGAACTTTCGGTCCGGTGCGATCTGGAAGCCGGCTCTCTCGGCGAGCGCCTGGGCCGAGACCGCCACCGTGTCCGGCGTGCGGTGCCCTTCGTCGTCCCAGTAGATGGCCCGCAGCTTCTCGGCCTCCTCCGACGTCATCAGGTGCCCGCCCTCCGCCACCAGGCACTCGCGCAACGCCTCGTAGACCGATGCCTCCACGAGGAGGTTGCCGTCGGCGGAACAGCCGGACCCGAAGTCGGACGTCTTGCTAATGCGGGTGTTGCGCGCCGCCTCGGCCACGTCGGCGGTCTCGTCGATGACCATCGTCGAGTTGCCCGCGCCGACCCCGTACGCGGGCGTGCCGGAACTGTACGCGGCCCGCACCATGTCGCGGCCGCCGGTGGCCTGCACCAGATCGGCCCGCGCCATCAGGTACTGCGCGGCTGGAATGCTCGGACGCTCCATGCACTGCAGCAGGTCCACGGGTGCGCCCTCGCGATCCAGGACGCGCCGCATGATCTCGACGGTCTCCCGGGTGGTGCCCTTGCTGCGGGGATGTGGCGAGAAGATGACCGCGTCCCGGCATTTCACCGCGAAGAGCCCGACGCCCGGTGGCGTGAGCTCCGGGTTCGTGGTCGGGACGAGCGACGCGATCAGGCCCACGGGCTTGCCGTACTTGACAATGCCCCGCTCCGGGATCTCCTCGATCACCCCGATGCTCTTCTGTCGCAGCACGTCGCGGAGGATGCCCATGACCTTGAACCGCTTCGCCACGCGGCTCACCGGGTCGCCGATGCCGCTCTCCGCCACGCCCATCTCGGCGAGGCGGGCGAAGGTCGTCTCGTTGGCGACCGCCCAGGCCATGGCCTGGCAGAGGCGGTCGACCTGCTCCTGGGTTGCGCCTTCGAATGCTCGCAGCGCGGCGCGACCGCGCGCCACAAGCTCGTCGACCTGTGCCGTTTCCTCCGGGGTGATGGGTCGTGTTGGCATCGGATCTCCGTTCGCTCGCGTGTGCCCTCGACCACGCGACGTTTCCACTATTTCGTACGGACAGACCACTTTGCGGTAAGCAATCGAAGCCTATGACCCGCCCGGTGGCCTGTCAAGGAGCGTCCCGGCAGGCTCGCCAGGCCCGCACCACACCGTCTCCCCGGATTCGGCTGCCTCGGCAACGGCCTGGGTGACACGAAGGGTCTGAACCGCGTCGAGCGCGGGCACCAGCGGCTGTGCGCAGCCTCGGATGACCTCGCAGAAGTGCTCCAGTTGACGGGCGAGAGGGTCGGCGTCACTCGCCACGAGCCGGCGGGTCTGCATTGGCTCGTGCCAGGAGGGTGCGTTCTCGACCAGGGACAGCCGCAGCGTCGGGATCCCCAGCGATCCTCGCGTGCCCGTCACGACATAGGTGTCCTGCCCGGGGTACTGCGCGTAGGCCGGATCCTCGCCCGAGGTCTGCTCCCAGCTGAGCCCGGAGGCTGCAGCGTCGGAGAGCAGGAAGGCACCCAGGGCGCCGCTCGCGAAGCGCATGGTCACTGCCACGGTGTCCTCCACCGGGTGACGCCGAACTCGGTTCGACGCGACGGCCTGCACGGACACGATCTCACCGCACAGGACGCGGAGGCTGTCGATCTCGTGCACCAGGTTGATCAGGATCGGTCCTCCGCCCGGGCTGGCGCGCCATGGAGCGGACTCGAAGTAGTCTCCCGGTTTCGGGAACAGGGCCGTGCCGAGCACCGCGACGACGTCGCCCAGGACCCCGCTCGCCACCGCCTCGCGCGCAGCGACGATCAGCGGGCTGTGGCGACGGTGGTGTCCCACCAGCAACGGGACGCCGGTGCGGTCCGCCGCCAGGGCCATCTCCAGTCCTTCGGCCACTGAGGTGGCGATCGGCTTCTCCACCAGAGTCGCGATCCCGGCCCCCAGGCCGACAAGGGCCCCGTCACGATGGTGGGCATTTGGCGTGGCGAGGATCATGCCGTCGAGCCGCTCGACGGCGAGCATCTCCTCCGGGGTCCGGTAGGCCGGCACGTCGAGGGCGATCGAGAACTTGGTGGCATCGGGAGCGGGATCCGCGATGGCGACAAGCTCGGCCGACGGGCTGGCGGCAACTAGTCGTGCATGCCTGCGGCCGATGCGGCCGACCCCGACGACGCCGATCCGAAGGCGACGCCTCACGCTCGGTGGCACTGCGGCGACATTCCCACTATTGCGTACTGGAACCCCACCATGCGGAAGCCATGCTACGAGCGTAGGACTCTCCGCCGCAACACGTCAAGGTCGGGCGCACGGCACTTGACACGGGCCACGATCGAAGGCTACGTTTCTGCCACACGGACGCGCCAGTCCGTTATTCGGGACACGCGTCAGCTATGCTCGCCATGGCAAGCTACCGCCAGGAGATGGGATGAACCCGACCGTCGCCGATCACATCGCTCGGTTCCTGACGGAGCGCGGCGTCGAGCAGGTCTTCGGGCTCTGCGGCCACACCAACATCTCGCTGCTCGCCGCATTGGAGCGCCAGGGCTCGCCGCGGTTCATCACCACTCGGCACGAGCAGGTTGCGGCTCACGCCGCAGACGGCTACGCGCGCATGAGTCGTCGCCCGGGGGTGGTGCTGCTCCACGTGGGCCCGGGGATCACCAACGCGGCGACCGGCGTCGCCACCGCCTCGTTCGATTCCATCCCTCTGCTCGTCATTGCCGGCGACGTCCCCACCTACTACGAGGGTCGCGGGCCGCACCAGGAGTTCAACCTGCGCCGGGACGCCGACCAGGTGTCGGTGTACGAGCCGTTCGTCAAGCGGGCCTGGCGTGTCCGCCGAGCGGACCAGGTGCCGAGGACGCTGGCGAGGGCGTGGGACCTCGCGCTGGCCGGCCGCCCCGGGCCGGTCCTGGTGTCGGTGCCTATGGACATCCTGGCCGAGGTCTTCGAGGCCGACGTCGTCGCGTCCTCGCCGCTCAGCCGCCCCACGATCGGCGCCGACACGGCGCGGGCCATCGCTGGCGCGTTGCGCGACGCGGAGCGACCGCTGATCTTGGCCGGTGGCGGCGCCCGGCACGCCTCGCGGGAGCTGCGGGAGTTGGCCGAGCTGAGCGGCGCACCGGTGGCGCATACCCTCATGGGGACCGGCATCCTTCCGCCGGACCACCCGCAGCTGCTCGGCATGATCGGCTTCTGGGGATCACCCACGGCGAACCGGCTGGCCTCGGAGGCGGACGTGATCCTGGCTGTGGGGAGCCGCTTCCCGGAGACCGACAGCAGCAGCTGGAAGGAGGGCGTGACGTTCAGCATTCCCCCCACGCGGCTGCTGCAGATCGACATCGACCCGCACGAGCCGGGTCGAAACTACCCCGCCTCGGTCGCGGCGGTGGGTGATGCGGCCCTCGCCCTGCGGGCCGTTGCCGGGGCCTACGGCAAGCCGACTGCGGAGCGGGGATTCGACTGGGCGGCGCTGCGCGAGGAGCGCGAGGTCTTCCTGGAGCCGAGCCGTGCGAACGCCACCTCTGACGAGTTCCCACTGCTGCCCGAGCGCATCCTGGCTGACGTTCGCAGCGCCGCCCCGGACGCGATCCTGGTCACCGACGTCGGCTGGAACAAGAACGGTGTTGGGCAGCAGTACCCGGTCGACACGCCCGATTCTTTCCTGACGCCCGGCGGCTTCTCGACCATGGGCTTCGGACCAGCCGCGGTGCTCGGCGTGGCGGTGGCCGGGACCGGGCGCCCGGCGGTCGCGCTGGTCGGCGACGGGGCGTTTGGCTCGAATCCGAGCGTGGTTGCCACCGCGGTCGAGATGGGGATCGCCCCAATCTGGGTGGTGATGAACAACGCGGCGTTCGGCACCATCGCCGGCCTGCAGCGCAAGCATTACGGCACAGGCTTCGGTTGCGAGTTCGAGGCCGATGGCCGCTCGTACACGCCGGACTTCGCCGCGATCGCCAGCGCATGCGGCGCGGACGGGATCAAGATCGAGAGCTCGGCGCAGCTTGAGCCCGCGCTGCGCCAGGCCATCGCGTCAAGAAGGCCGACGGTGCTGGACGTCCCCATGCGTAACACGCCGGTGATGACGCCCGGCGAGTGGGACATCGAGCGGATCTACCAGGTGGCCCGATGACCCGCGCCCACGAAGGCAGCGGCGGCGCGGGCCAGGCGCACGAGGCGCACGACTGGGCATCGGCCATCACCGCCACCACCGACCAGCGCGTCTACGTGCGCGGCATCGCCCTCGATGATGCGATTGGCCGTGAGCCATTCGCCGGCATGGTGCTGAGGTTGTGGCGGGGCGAACCGGGCACGCCGCAGGAGGTCGAGCTGATGGGCGCCTGCCTGGTGGCGTCGATCGATCATGGGCCCCTCTCACCATCGGCGCTGGTGACCAGGACCATCGCGTCGACGCGAGCGGCTCCGATGAGCGGCCTGGCCGGCGGCATCCTGTCCTTCGGCGAGCTGCACGGCGCGGTGGTCACGCGCGCGATGCGCATCCTCGCCACGATCCCCCGGGACGGCTCACTCGACGACTGGGCCGACCGGGTGTTCGAGGCCGAGCGTGCCGCCGGGCGGCGGCTGCCGGGGATCGGTCATCGATGGCATGACCGTGACCTCCGAGCAGAGCGATTGCTCGAGTTCGCCACGGGCGCGTCCGACGGCCGTCACGGGGACGCGGTCCGCGCCCTGGCATCCCGGGTGAGCCGACACACCGGAAATCCTGTGCCGGTCAACATCGACGGAGCGCTGGCGGTTGCCCTGTCGGCCCTTCGGCTGGACCCTGCCTACGGCGACTTCCTGTTCGCCATCGCGAGGAGCTTTGGCCTGGCTGCCCACTTCGTCGAGGAGCAGGCGCGCGAGAGGCCTATGCGAACCATCGACCCCACCGCTGCCCATTACGACGGCGTTCCGGTTCCCGGCGCCGAGCACGAGGAGTAGGAATCATGAGGGTGCGGCTGATCTCGCCGTTCCAGGAGTCCGAGCAGATCTGGATCGGTCTGGACGAGCCGGGCATGCGCCGGAAGGTGTTCCGGTTCGTATCGCCGGACACAGGCTCGGAGAAGTTCATGGCGGGCATCACGATCTTCGAGCCGGGTGAGGCGAGTTCGTACCACGTCCACGCCGAATCGGAGGAGATCAACCTGGTGCTGGAAGGCTCGGGGACGTTGGTGTCCGAAGACGAGGAGGCGCAGTTCATCACGGGTCACGCCATGTGGGTTCCTCCAGGCGTGTACCACCAGCACCGCAACACCGGCACCCAGCCGCTGAAGCTGTTCTGGGCCTACACGCCCCAGGCGGAGCTCCCCACAACATAGCGCCGGGGACCGCCGAGCGAGAGGCGATGGATCAGCCCGCCCGGCGGGCCTCAGCCCCCAGCGTGGTGGCCGCCGGGCCGCAGTTCTCCAGGGGCGGGCACTCCGCAAGCCCGGAGGCGGATGTCCGACGCGGACGACCCTGCAGGAAGGCCCCCACGTACACGCCGAGGAGGGCCAGCGCCCCACCCACCAGGAACGAGAGGGACACCGTCTCGGCGATCAGGATGGCCGCGACCGGGATCGTGATGAGCGGCATCAGCAGCGTCACGTACGAGACGGCCGACGCGGTCCAGCGCCGCAGGGCGAACAGGTACAGGCCGAACAGGACGATCGACCCGAACACGACCAGGTAGCCCATGGCGACCCACGTGTCGCCCCGGGTCGGGACCAGCCATGCCTCGCCCGCAACCAGCGAAAGGGCCAGCAGCGCGAGGCCGCCGCCGGTCATGGCGACCGCGTTGGTCGCGAACGGATCGCTCCGCGGCACCCACTTCAGGATGACGGCCCCCTCGGCGACGAAGAGCGTGCCGGCCAGCATCATCAGGATCGAGGCTAGGGGCACGTTGGCGCTCAGCTGATCCGCCACCACCAGCCCCACGCCCCCGAGCGCGATGAACGCGCCGAACAGCCCCTGGAGCTGGAACCGCTCCTGGCGATGCAGCACCGCCAGGCCGAAGGTCTCCAGCGGGACGAGCGCCAGGAACAGGATGGCGGTTCCGGCCGGCAGGTCACGGAGCGCGGGGTACACGAGCCCGAAGCTGCCGGCGAAGGCCACCAGCCCGTAGAGGAGCGCCCCGCTGAGGCTCCTGCCCCGCGGGAACGATCGCCGCATGACGATCACCAGGCCGAAGAGCAGCAACGCTGCCACCACGAAGCGAAGCCCCGCGCTCCAGAAGGGATCCAGCTCCTGGACGCTCTGCTTCACCGCGATGGCGTTCAGCCCGCCGACGATCACGACCCCGATGAACGCCAGGATCGTCGCCTGGTCCGGTGGGGCGGCGGCCCGACCTGCGTCTGCCGTCATCGGTGGAATCGTACGCTCGGCCTCCTTGTGCCGGCATGCCAAGATGGTCTTCCGGGGCGGCAGGAGGCGACCAATGAGGCGGACGGAACCGACGATCGCACCCGGGGTGCCCGATATGGCGAACTTCCCGGATCGCAACCCGAACCCGGTGCTGCACGTCACCCGGGACGGAGCCCTGGCGTACGCCAACTCGGCCAGCGAGCCCATCCTGCGCACGCTGGGCGTGGCCACCGGAGACGTGGTTCCCCCTGCGTTCCTGGCCCAGCTCCAGGAGGGCTCAGGAGCAACGCCGCCCAAGCCCTTCGAGCTTGCCTGCGACGTCCGCACCTTTGAGATCCTGTCGGTACCCGCCGCGGGGGGCATGAACGTCTACGGGACCGATATCACAGCCCGCCAGGTCCTCGCCAGGTTCCCCGACCGCAACCCGCATCCCGTCATTCGCATCACGCCGGACGGGATCCTGGTGTACGCCAACCGCGCCAGCCGGGGCATTGCCCAGACGCTCGGCCTGGCCGTGGGAGAGCCGATTCCCGACGAGCTCCGTGCGCAGATCCAATCGCATCTGGCGAGGGAATCCGAGGAGCCGATCCAGGTTCGGGGCGAGGGCCGGGTGTACGCCCTGACCCCCGTACCCATCCCCGAGTTCGAGTTCATCAACCTCTATGGCGTCGACGTCACCGCCGGACACGCCGTCAACAGCTTCCCCGACGAGAACCCGAACCCGGTGCTCCGCATGGCACGCGACGGCACGCTGACCTACGCCAACCCGGCCAGCGCGCTGGTGCGCCAGGCCATCGGGGCGGAGGTGGGCGGCCGCATGCCCGCCCCGCTGCTGCAGCGCATCCGCGCGGTGACCGACGGTCGCGCGCCGAGCCCCATCGAGGTCGAGCACGGGGGACGCATCTTCGAGCTGCACGTGGTGGGGCTCTTCGAGTTCGAGTCCATCAACCTCTACGGCACCGATGTGACCGCGGCGCGGCAGATCGAGAAGGCGCACCGGGAGAACGAGCGCCTGCTCCTGAACATCCTGCCGTCATCAATCGCCCAGCGGCTGCGCGGCGGCGAGGAGCTCATCGCCGACGCCTTCGAGGAGATGGCGGTCCTGTTCGCCGACGTCGTCGACTTCACCCCGTACTCCGCCACGCGCCCCGCTCGGGAGGTAGTAGCGGTCCTGAACGAGATCTTCTCGATCTTCGATCACCTGGTGGACAGGCATCGGCTGGAGAAGATCAAGACCGTGGGCGACGCCTACATGGTGGTCGGGGGCATCTCGCCCGACGGCGGCGGCGTGGTGCAGGTCGCCGACATGGCACTGGACATGATCAGCGAGATGACCCGATACCGGACCGACGCGGGGACTGCGATGCAGATCCGGGTGGGCCTGCATATCGGGCCCGGCATCGGTGGCGTCATCGGGCTCAAGAAGTTCATCTACGACGTGTGGGGCGATACGGTGAACACGGCGAGCCGGATGGAGTCGCACGGCGAGCCAGGGCGGATCCAGGTCACCGCGCAGACGGCTCGGCGGCTGGAGCACGCGTACCGGCTCGAGCGGCGCGGCGTCGTCAACGTCAAGGGCAAGGGGAAGGTGGAGACCTACTTCCTGCTGTCCCACGCCTGAAGACCGCTGGCCAGCACGGCCGCCAGCTCCGCGATGAACTCCTCCCAGCCCCAGCCAGCTCAGCTGGATGGACGCCGTGCTGGGGCGTTTGCGGCGCGCCGGCTTCTCGGCCGAGATGACGCACCACGCTTACCACGCGCTGGACAGCCACATCGTTGGCTTCACCATGTGGGTGCTGCCATACCTGGCGTTAGCGCGCGCGCAGCCGAACTTCGCCAGCCGACTCCTGGACGAGGCCCCGATGGACGAGCTGCCGCACCTTGCCGAGCACATCGGTGCGCACCAGGCCGATCGGCCCGGTGACACCAACGAATTCGACTTCGGCCTGGACCTGATCCTGAACGGGCTTGAGCGCAGCCTGGGATCCTGATGACGCTCACCGGGGCCGTCGGTTGTCCCGGGCTTACCTGCGACGGAAGACCGATGCCGTGGTCGCGCCTCGCGCCTGATGCTGGCGGCATGGAAACGACGACTCGGTCCACCTGGACCAATATCGCCGCGGTCCTGCTCGGGATCACGGCCGCCGGGGCAGCCGCCTTCGGCATCCTCATCCCGGTCGCCGGACTGCTGGGCGCCGAGCTCCTGGGCGGTTCGCTCGGAACCGCCGCGGTGGTGCTCACCGTGGGCGTCGGCGTGATCAGCTTCGCCTTCGCCGGCACCGCGGCGTTCGCCGCCCGTGCCGTCTACATCGCCCGGCCGATCGGTTCGCTCGTGGGCATCGGTGTCGGAATCATCGTGGTCCTGGGGGCTGCCGTGGCCTCCGTGTCGGGCGGCTGGCATCCCGCGCTCACCGCGGCGTACGTCATCGGGGGCGGCACCGTGGGCTCACTGGCCCTGGCCATGGCAACCGACACCGCCCGCGCCTGACGGCCGGCAGGCAGGCACCGGGGAGATTGTCAAGGGGTCGTAGCATTCGGCGATGCGTTACGGGCTGATCCCCGAGAGCATCCTGGATCGGGCGCTGCTGTCGGCCAGCCTGGTCCCGGCCGCCATGACCGAGGGCTACGCCCCGCTCTTCGGGCGCGCCGTCGTGCTGGCCACCGAGCTCGGAATCTGGGATCGCATCGGGCACGGAAGCGCCGACGCCGACCAGCTCGCCGGCGCGGCCGGCACCGATCCGAGCGCCACCCGCAAGTTGCTGGATCTGCTCGTCACCATGCGCTACCTCGAGCGCGTCGAGGGCGGCTACCGCAATGCGCGCCACGTCCGGCGCTGGCTGCTGGCCGATGCGCCCTCCTCGGTCCGCGACGCGATCCTCATGAAGCGCCTCGAGTGGCGCTGGATCGACGGGATGGACGACTACCTGCGCTCCGGCCGTCCGCTGGACGTGCATCGGACCATGACGGCCGAGGACTGGGGCCTCTACCAGCGCGGCATGCGGGCGCAGGCCAACGCGGCCGCGCCCCTGGTGGCCCGCAGCGTCCCGGTGCCGAAGGGCGCGACCACGATGCTGGACATCGGCGGATCGCACGGATACTTCTCCGTGGCCCTCTGCCGCCGGCACCCGGGCCTGACGGCGACCGTCCTGGACCTGCCGGAGGCCGTGGAGCACGCCGCGCCGCTCCTCGCGCGCGAGGAGATGGGAGATCGCGTCCAGCTTCGAGCGGGCGACGCCCTGGCCGACGATCTGGGCGAGGCTGAGTACGACCTGGTCTTCATGTTCAGCCTGGTGCATCACTTCGACGACGCCACCAACCGGCGCCTGGTCGCCTCCGCCGCGCGGGCTCTGCGGCCGGGCGGCGTCATGGTAATCGGCGAGGTGCTGCGGCCGCAGCCGGGCAACCGACGGCAGCTCGGTGCCTTCTTCGACCTGTACTTCGGCCTGACCAGCGAGTCGGGCACCTGGTCCTTCGACGAGATGGGCTCGTGGCAGCGAGACGCGGGGCTCGTGCCGCGCAGGCCCCAGCCGCTGCGTTTCGCGAGCGAGATCGGACTGCAGGTGGGGGACAAGCTCTGATCGGGACTTGGGCGGCCATCCCGACCCAATGACAAGCGTCCGTCATTTCGGCGACTTTCGGCCCTTCCGCTCCGGACTACCTCGAACCGAGAGTTTGACGCCGGCACGAAGGGGAAGAGGCAGACTTGGGCCTTCCATTGCGTGATGCGCTGGCAACCGCCAGCGGTGGTTCGCAGGTGGAGGGCGTGACTTGAGCATCCGGGCGGCAGGACCGCGCGGAGTGGAGGCACGAGATGAAAGAGCGTTCGCGCGGGGTCGACGTGGGCATGCTGGTGTTTGGTGCCATCGTGCTCTTCGTGGGCGGTTACTATCTGCTGCGCAATACGCTGGGCTTGGACATCGGGGAGCTCGATTGGGACATGGTCTGGCCGGTCTTGGTCATCGGCATCGGCCTGTCGATCCTGCTGGGGGTCGTCCGGCGCCCCGCCGCTGAGGACACCACCTCTTCCCAGGGACACGAGAGCGCCCCGCCTTCGTAAGGCCGGAGTGGCGTCCATCCTCGGGCGGTCGTGTGATTGCCCGAGGACGCACGCTCGCTCTCGTCGCATTGCGCCCGAGACTTACTCCTGCCGGCGGAAGGCCCAGACCGCGGCCCCCAGCAGCACAACGGCGAAGACCGCCATCAGCGCCACCTCTTCGGCCAGGCTCATCACGTGCCCCAGCACGGTGACGCCCAGCTGGCCGGCTGCCTCGCCGGAGCTGGTCGACCTCGATGATCACGTCGCCAGTATGCAGCGCGATCACTCGTCCCTGACCCCATGTCCTCCGCAGTAATTCCGCAGGTTCCCGGGTTCAGCATCGGGTCGTATACACAGCGACCGAGGGTGGGCGCATGGCTCGAACATGGCGAATCGTCGTCGCCTTCGCGATGGTGGGGATCATCGGTCTCGTTGCCTACACCGGCTACATCGGTTACGAGGGATCTCGACGACTGGTCGAACGGGACGGCACCAGCCGTGACTGCCGCACGCCCGATGTCCAGTACGGCTGGGCGTACGAGGCGATCAACTACGACATCGCCGACGACGCGGAGCTAAGGGCTCGCAACGACGACCTGCGCGACTGCGCCTACGAGGGGACGCCGGCCGGCGACGAGGTGGTCACCGTGGACGGCGTTCGCATCGCGGGCTGGTACATCCCTGCCGCAAACGGGGCGGGGCCGACCGCACCGACCGTCGTGGCCATCCACGGCTTCAAGGCCAACAAGAGTGGCATCCTGAAGTACACCATCGGGCTTCACGAGGACTTCAATCTCGTCGTCTACGACGCCCGCAATGCCGGCCGCAGCACCGGGACGCAGACCACTGGCGGGGTCCTGGAGCAGAACGACCTGCGAGCCATCCTGGACTGGCTGGAGCGGACCAAGCGCCCCGACCGGATCGGCGTGCTGGGCAACTCGCTCGGGGCGGCGACCGCGCTGGCCGAGGTGCGCGAAGACGAGCGCGTGGACGCGCTGGCGCTCGACTCGATGCACACCCGCATCGGCTACCAGCTCGAGGCCCGGGTGGACGCCGAGTACTTCGCGTACTTCGGGACGACCTGGGCGATCGTGTCCGGGACGTGGCTGCGCACCGGGACCGACCTCGCGTCCATCGACGCGGAGGACACCATCGAGGGATACGGCATGCGGCCCCTGCTGCTCATCCACGGGACCGCGGATGACGAGGACCTCCCCGAACGGACCGAGGCGTTCGCGGAGCATGCCCGCTCGCTGGGCATCGCCACCGAGCTGCACTGGTGCCCCGGATCGGGTCACAACGCCGCTGCCGGCATGCCGGCGGAGGTCTGCGCCAACGACTTCGCGGCTTGGACGAGCCAGTTCTTCGCCGAAGCGCTGCGCTGATTCCGCGCGATCCGCCTGTCAGCGACTGGCGAGCCAGCCCCGAAAGGTCGCTCGGCCCCAGAAGACCGATGCCACCGCGATCACCAGTCCCACGCCGAAGAAGGTCGGGTGCAGGAAGCTGATGCCCTTGATGATTGACAGCTGGACGATGATCCAGATCATCTGGCCGGCGCCGATCGCGAAGGCCAGGAACGGTGCGATCCGCCACCGATACAGCCCCATCGCGGCCACCACGAATGACCCGATCCCGAAGAGGCCACCCAGGATCAATCCGGGCACCAGGTAGTCCGCGAACGGGCTGCCGGACAGCATGCTGAGCGGCATCTGCATCACGCTGCCATCGGGTCGCACCACCAGCGCGACGCCGCCCGCCAGTGCCCCGAGGCCCAGGAGCAATAGGAATGCAACGGTCACCCAGCCAGCCAGCCGCATCTCGGGCCGGGGAATGAGCTCTGATCGGCCGCGGCCGATCGCGGGGGCAGTCATTCGGGGGCTCCTCCTGTCGCCGCGGATCTTGCGCGGCGGTTGTGGTTCGAGAATGAGCGCCTTGGTGCGCCGCGCAAGGGCCGATCGGCAGGATCAGCTCGACCCGGGAGGCGCAGACCTGCCACCTGTGGGCGCCGCGTACTTCAGTCCCGTGCCGGTGTTGAAGACCACGACTCGCTCGTCGCCGGCGAGGAAGCCGTCGCGGCGCAGCCTGTTCACCGCGGCGAAAGCTGCCGCGCCCTCCGGGGCGGCGTAGATGCCGGCGTGGCGGGCCAGCGTGAGCTGCGCATCAATGATCGCGACGTCGTCGACCGCCACGGCAGTCCCACCGCTCTCCCGGATGGCGCGCAGGACGAGATAGTCGCCGATGGCGGAGGGAACCCGGATCCCGGCAGCGATGGTCTTCGCGTCGGTCCAGGGCTCGGCGCGTTCCGCGCCAGTCTCGAAGGCGCGCACCAGGGGAGCGCATCCGGCCGCCTGCACCACCACCAATCTCGGCCGGCGTTGCCCAATCCAGCCCAGGCGGCCAAGCTCATCGAACGCCTTCCACATGCCCACGATGCCGGTGCCGCCCCCGGTCGGGAAGACCAGGGCATCGGGGCACCAGCCGTCGCCCCAGCCGCCGGCCTCGGCCAGCTCCAGGCCCATCGTCTTCTTGCCCTCCACTCGATAGGGCTCCCGCAGGGTCGAGAGGTCGAACCACCCCTGCTCGGCAGATTGCTCCCGGATCAGGCGCCCGGCGGCGTCGATCAGGCCATCGACCAGGGTCACCTCGGCGCCGTAGACCGCCGCCTCCACGCGATTCGCCTCGGGCGCGTCGGAGGGCATGGCCACGTGGACCCCCAGCCCGGCCGCGGCGCCGTAGGCGGCGGCCGCCCCGGCGGCGTTGCCGGCCGACGGCAGAGCCACGTCAGTGACGCCCAGCTCCGCGGCGCGGGCCACCGCCACCGCCATGCCGCGCGCCTTGAACGACCCGGTCGGGTTGAGCCCCTCGTCCTTGACCAGCAGCTCCCCGTGCTCCAGGCCTTCGTGCGTGGCGACGGCGCGGGAAAGGGGCAGCAACGGCGTGCCTCCCTCCCCCAGGCCGGTGGCCCGCGCCGGGTCGCGCACTGGCAGCAGCTCGTGGATCCGCCATAAGTCGGTCCGTCGCCCGTCGAGCGACGGCCGCGGCATGGTGTCCCGCAGCGCGCCGAGGTCGTATCGGGCCAGGAGTACCATCCCGCACCCGGGGCAGACGCCGATCAACCGGTCGGGGTCGCGGCGCACCCCGCAGTCACTGCATTCGAGGGCCTCGAGGTAGGAGTGGCTACCGCTCATGGGCTAGATCCGCTTCGCCAGCCGTACCGCGAAGTGGCCATAGCCCAGGGCTTCGTACAGCCGGAGCGCCGCGGCGTTCTCGGCGACCACGCTGAGGCGAGCCTCCTTCGCGCCGCCATCCCTTGCGGCCTGCTCCGCCACTCGCATCAGCTGGGTGGCCACGCCCCGCCGCCGCCAATCGGGCACAACGTACACGCGGCGGATGTCGGCGATGCGGAAATACGGCCGCTCAGCCAGCTCGACCCGGGCGGTGCCGATGACGCGGCCCTCGGCGTCGGCCACGAAGATGCGCGCATTCGCGGCCTCCAGCGCGGCCACGACCTCGGAGAGCCAGTCCGGCTCGTGATCGGCGCGCGGCGGCTCTGCGCCACCGCCCTCCCACTGGTCACGATGCAGCGCGGCGTACTGCTCGGCGATTGCCGGCGCATCCGCCGCGGTGGCGGGCCGGACGCGGAACGTAGTCGCGCTCCTCACGGGGACAGCGTAGCGCGACAAGGCGGCGGAGCTTCCCGCAGCCTGACTGGCGTAGCGGTGGCGAACCTCACGCCGGATCGAACCGCGGCGTTCCCATCGGCGTATGCGGCATATGGCAGGTAGGCTGTAGGACTTCATGAAGGCACGAACCACACCCATCGAGTGGCTGGTCTTCCTGGCGCTGGGCGCGGCGTGGGGAAGCAGCTACCTCTTCATCAAGATCGGGGTCGAGACGCTCACCCCCTTCACGCTGGTGGCCGGACGCCTGGCCATCGGGACCGCCGTCCTTGCCCTGGTGATGCGCCTGGCGCGCCAGGCGCTGCCGCGGGACCGGTCCACATGGGGACACATGGTCGTGGTGGCGCTGCTGGGAATCGTGATCCCGTTCTCGCTGATCTCCTGGGGCGAGCAGACCATCGACTCCGGGCTTGCGGCGGTCCTCAACGGGACGGTGCCGCTCTTCGCGATCGTGCTGGCTGCCCTGGTGCTGGCCGACGAGCCGATCACCGTCAACCGGCTGGGCGGCCTGGCGGTCGGCTTCGCCGGGGTGGTGGTGCTCACCGCGCCTGGCCTGGCGGACGGGTTCGGCGGCAGCCTGCCGGGGCAGCTGGCCCTCATCGGCGCCTCCATCTCGTACGCGGCCGCTGGCGTCTACGCGCGCCGGACGGTGCGCGGTCTGCCCGCACTCACCAGTGCCTTCCTGGAGGTTGGCCTGGCCTTCGTCATCGTGCTGGTGCTGGCGGTCGCCTTCGGCAGCCCGTGGGCGACCACGGTCGACGGCGGGACCGTGCTGTCGGTGGCGTGGCTGGGCCTGATCGGTTCCGGGCTGGCGTTCCTGGCCTTCTTCTACCTGCTGGACCGATGGGGTGCCACGCGCACTTCGCTGGTCGCCTACCTGCTGCCCGTGGTCGGGATCGTGCTGGGCGTGCTGGTGCTGCAGGAAGTGGTGACGCTGTCGATGGTGGCCGGCACGGCGCTGGTGATCGGTGGCATCGCGCTGGCCAACAGCCGCTACGGCCATCGGCGGCTCCTTGGCCGCCGCCCGGTGGAGGCCTAGCGAAGGCGCCCGTCAGCGTTGGGCGACCTCCCAGTGCTCGAGGCGTTCCGGCATCTCGAGCAGGAACTCCGCGTCCTCGGGGTAGTAGCGCGCGATCGAGATGTCGTCCCCGGCGAAGGCCCGTATCGCGTCGGTCGACTCCCAGAACGAGGTGAGCTCGAACCACGTCGTCTCGCCGGCCGTTCGACTCAGGACCGTCACGCCCAGGTTGCCCGGCGTCGCGGCGAGGTCGCGCAGCCCGGTCTTCTGCAGGTAGGCCAGGTATTCGTCGCCGCGAGTGGCGGCGACGCGACCGGTCCAGCGTCGCGCGATCATCGGACCCTCAGCTCTCGCGCTGGTGGGCTGCCGTCAGTGCAGCGAGCTTCCGGGTGTCCAGCTCGTCCGGGGTGGTCTCGGCCACGCGGGCGCGCGTCGCGGCCCAGAGGGTGGCGGTGCGCACGCCGTGCTCCAGCGCGGCCCGTTCGCCGACCACCGCGCCCGGCCCGATCTCGGCGACCCTCTCTCCGTCGACCTCGACCACGAACATGCCGTCCAGGACCAGGTAGACCTCTTTGCCTGGCTCGCCCTGGGTGACCAGCGACTCGCCCTCGGCCAGGGTCCGGATCCGCGGCTTTTGCCCGCCCCGCATGATCGCGGTGGAGAGCTCTCGCTCCAGGGCGGACTCAACGGCGGTCACCACCGCCGGCGAGTCGCACTCGCCCCATGGCGTCCGATCGCCGAAGGAGTCGTTGAACCAGCGCTTGAAGTCCACCACGCCCGACTTCTCGACCAGCGTTCCCTGGTGGTCGTAGATCCAGTGGCGCGGGAACGGGCTGGCTCCCACCAGCTCGTGCGAGGAGCTGCCATCGGCGTTGATGGTCAGCGCCAGCGTGGTCCAGGCGATCGAGGGCCAGAACTGCGCGAAGGGCCGATGCGGCACGGGGCGCGGAGTGGGCAGGCCCATCCGCCCGCCGACGGTCTGGACGAAGCGGACCGAGGTTGGACCGACCTCGGGCTCCGGCCTGATGTCCGGCAGCTGCACCGCCGGGAAGCGGATCGCGGCCGGCCCGACCCGCACGGTGGTGGCGCCGATGTGGCCGCGGCCGAGGTGACCGTGGCCGGTGATGCGGCCGTCCTCCACCTCGATGTACGCGCGCAGCTCGTTCGCCTCCCGGAAGCGGTCGGTGCGACGCAGCTCCTCCAGGTCGTCCAGCCGATCCGGGGGTGGCTGGTCGTAGTGGGTGAGGCCGATCTCGAACGGGATCTTCGAGGGCCCCTCGATCGCCTCCGAAGGGATCCAGGAGATCGCGGTGACCGACGACTCGTGGCGCGTTGCCGCCATGCTCGGGCTCCTGCTGCGTGGATGGGCATCGTCGGGAGCCGATGGCCCGGCGTCAAGGGTTTGCTGTCCCGTAACCCGTGGGAACGCGGAAGTACGGGGCCGGTCAGGCTCCCGGCTTCATGACCATCAGCGCGACGATCGCCACAACGATCGACGCCACGACGATACCCAGCAAGCGCCCTCGTCGGCCGAGGGCGACGAACTCGGCTGAGCCGGGGCCAGCGGTCTCGTAAGCGCGGATCTGCTTTGAGAGGGTCGGCGAGTAGAACCCGAAGCCGACAACGGCCAGCGCAACATACAGACCGATGGAAACCGCGATCCAGAGCGTCTCGAACTGCCAGGGTCCGGTCAGGACCATGAGCACTCCGACTCCGCCGAGGCCGATGTACGACGGGTTCGCGACGCGATCGTCCAGGAGCTTCACGCCCCTCAGCGCCCAGCCCTCGTGCTGGGGCTCGCGCGACGCGCGCGCGAGCCAGATGCCGTAGGTGATGTTCGCTCCGACGGCGACGATGGCCAGGAGGATGTGCGCGAGCTTCAGCCAGGGATAGATGTCCATGGTCCGACCTCCGCAACGAGGGTAGCACCCCTCGCGCGTGAGACTCGTGGGCACGCCGTGTGCTTCCACGTGGCGGACATGACCATTCCACGCATCCTGGGAATCGCCGGAAGCCTTCGGGTTGGCTCCTACAACCGTCGGCTGCTGGAGGCGGCCACCGAGGCGTTGCCCGATGCCGACTGGAGCATCGCCAGGCTGCGCGCCATCCCGCCCTACGACGCCGATGTCGAGGCCCGCGGGCTTCCGCCCGCAGTGTTCCAGCTCAAGGACGCGATCGAGGCGGCCGATGCCCTGGTGATTGCCACGCCGGAGTACAACCACTCGGTCCCGGGCGTCCTGAAGAACGCCATCGACTGGGCGTCGCGCCCGGCGCACCGCTCCCCGCTGGTCGACAAGCCCGTTCTGCTGATGGGCGCGTCCCCGGGGCGGGGCGGCGCCACGAGGGCACTCGAGCACCTGCGCCAGATCCTGGAGTCCACCGACGCGCGGCCGCTGCCCGATGTCGTCTCGGTCGCGCGGGCCGGGGAACGCATGCCGGATGGCGAGCCCGACGAGGAGCTGGCCGCGGAGCTGCGGCGGGCGCTGGCGCGGTTGCCGGTGCGCGCGCCGATAGGCAGCCGGCCGACCTGACCTGGGCTGGCGCATCGGTACTACCATCGATCCATGGCCGATGCGCACGTCCACACCTCCGACCTGCAGGGAGAGCGCGAGGGCTGGCAGCGCCTGCACGCCGTGATGCAGCGCCTGACCCCGGAGAACGCCGCGGAGCCCGGCTACTTCGAGGAGGGCTGGACCGCCAAGGATGCCATCGCCCACCTGGGGACCTGGATGGCCGAGGGGGCGCAGGTGCTGCAGCAGATCGCGGCCGGCACCTACCACGAGGGGGAGCTGGACGTGGACGCCGCCAATGCGCGCTTCCTGGAGGCGATGCGCGATGTTCCGCTGGAGACGGTGCACCTGCAGGCGGCAGCGGCCCGCAGCGAGCTGCTGCGGGCCTGGAACCGGCTGCCGGAGGTGACCCCGGCGGCCGCCTACTGGGTTCGCAAGGCCGGCCCGGAGCACCTGATGGAGCACCTCCCGCGGCTGGAGGAGTGGGTCGAGGAGCTATCCCGCCGCTGAGCGCGCCTCGGCCATCGCCGCGGCGAAGCGGGGGATGCCCCACTCGACCATCTCGTCGGACGCGGTCAGGCTGATCCGGAACCAGCCGGGCACCTCGACGATGGTGCCGGGCAGGACCAGCACGCGGTGCCGGGCCAGGATCTCGCCGAAGGCCTCGTCATCGGCGATGGGGGAGCGGGCCATGGTGTAGAACGTTCCCTCCGGCATGGATGCCTCGTAGCCAAGCTCGCGCAGCGCGGGAACCAGGCGATCTCGCCGGCGCTGCAGCGCCCCGATATCGATGGACAGGCCCTCCAGCTCGGCCAGTGCGTGCTGCAGCAGGGCATTCGGGAACGCGTAGCCGGCCGCGCACTGCTGGATGAACATCTCGTCGCGGAACGCGGCACGCTCCTCGGCATCGAGCGTCGGCGGCACCGTGGCATAGCCGATGCGCTGCCCCGGCGCCAGCAGCGTCTTCCCGTAGGAGTAGGTGATCACCGTGCGCGGGTAGTGCTCTGACGGGCTGTGATACTCGCGTCCGTCGAAGACGATGCGGTTGTAGGGCTCGTCGCTGATCATCCAGATCGGCCGCCCGACCCGATCGCTTTCCTCGCCCAGCATCGTCGCCAGCTCGGCGAGCAGCTCCTGTCCGTAGATGCGGCCGCTGGGGTTGTGGGGACTGTTGACGATGACTGCTCGCGTGCGCGGCGTGATGGCCGCCGCGATCCGCTCCAGGTCCGGCTCGAAATTCGGCGGGTCCAGCTTGACGCGGACCGGCTCGCCGCCGACGGCCAGGACCAGCAGCTCGTAGAAGAACCAGGGCGGGGACAGGAAGATCACCTCGTCGCCGGGGTCCACCAGCGTGCGCATCGTGACGGCCAGGGCGGCGAAGCCGCCGTTGGTCATGGCCACGTCGGCCGGGTCCCAGGGCAGCCCGGTCCGAGCGCTCAGAGTCGCGGCAACGGTCCGCTGCGATTCGACCTCCGACAGCTTGTAGGCGAACCAGTCCTTGTCGCGCGGCTCGACCTGGCGCCGGAGCGCGTTCACGTAGTCGGGCAGCGGCATCTCCTGCGGGTTGCCCACCGCGAAGTTGGCCACGTCAGGTTCCAGGTTGAGCCTGGCGAATGGACCCTCGAAGAAGGAGAGGAAGGGCGCCACGCTCTGGCGCAGCCGGGCTCGGCGGTCGGTCGGCGCTGTGGTCGTCATGACGGGAGCATCGGGCCTCGACGAGTCCGATGCAAGCAATTCACCGACTCGCTATCCTTCTTTCGGTTTAACCGAAATGATTTGAGGAAACGAACATTTCCCCCGAGACGAACGAGGCCGCGATCGCCCGCGTGGTGGAGGCGTATGACCGGCTGCACCGGCTGCTGGCACCGATGCATGCCAGCGACGTGCTGGAGCTGGACCTGACGATCGCGCAGCTCAAGACCCTGTACGTGGCGGCCATGGCCGGACCGATCCGAATGAGCGAGCTGGCCGTACGGCTTGGTACAGCGGTCTCGACCACCAGCGGGGTGGTGGACCGACTGGTCCAGCTCGACATGCTGGAGCGGCTGGACGATTCGTCGGACCGCCGCCAGGTCCTGGTGCAGGCCACGCCGGAGGCCCGCCAGCGGCTCGACCGCATCAACGAGCTGGGGCGCGGACGGCTGCGCGAGCTGCTGGCGTCCCTGCGCGATGCCGATGAGCTGGCGACCGTCGAGCGCGCGATCAAGATCCTGACCGATGCCGCGGCCCGGCCGCCGCGGCCCACCGACACCGAGGAACGACAATGAACTGGCTCACCCGCGCGGCCGTCAGCCGCCGCAGCGTCACCCTCCTGCTCGCCGCCGCCCTGTTCGGTGGCGGCATCGTGGCCTGGGGGAGCCTCAAGCAGGAGCTCCTCCCCGACGTCTCCTTCCCGGTGGCGACCGTGCTGGCGCCCTACCCCGGCGCCAGCGCCGACGACGTGGCCGACCAGGTCGTGTCGCGCATCGAGCGCGCGGTGCAGTCCGTGCCGGGCATCGACCAGGTGCGCTCGACATCGGCGAACTCCATCGGCTTCGTCACCGCCCAGTTCGAGTACGGGACCGATGTCGACGAGGCGACGACCGGGATGGAGGAGGCCATCGCCACGCTGGACCTCCCCGATGGCGTGGATCCGACCGTGCGAGCGCTGAACATCAACGCCTCGCCGGTGCTGGTCGCTTCGATCTCGTCCGGCAGCGCCACGCTCGGCGAGCTGGGCGAGATCGCCGCCGACGAGATCGTGCCGGAGCTGGAATCGATCCCCGGCGTGGCCGATGTGGAGATCACCGGCGGCCTCTCCGACCGTGTCACCATCACGCTTGATCCCACGGCGCTGGCCGCCACCGGGGTCGGCTACCAGCAGATCCAGGGCGCGCTCGCGGCCAGCAACGTGACGATCCCCTCCGGCGAGCTGCCCACCGACGGGGAGGCGGTCCCGGTCACCACCGTCGGCGAGATCACCTCGCTGGACGAGCTGCGCTCGGTGGTGGTGGGCGTCGACCAGTCGAGCGGGGTGCCGGTCCCGGTGACGCTCGACGACGTTGCCGAGCTTGACACCGAGCAGGTGGCGAACACCGGATACGCCCGCCTCAACGGCGACGAGGCCCTGGGTCTCTCGGTCAGCAAGACCGTCTCGGCCAACACGGTCGAGGTCTCCGAGGCTGTCAGCGAGGCCCTGGACGAGATCGTGGCGGGGAGCGACGCCGACCTGGAGGTGACCGTCGTCTCCGACCAGGCCGACTTCATCCTGGAGTCGCGCGACGGCCTGCTCAAGGAGGGTGGCCTGGGAGCGATCTTCGCGGTGCTGACCATCTTCCTGTTCCTGTTCAGCCTGCGCTCAACCTTCGTGGCCGCCATCAGCATCCCGCTCTCGCTGCTGATCGCCGTGGTCGCGATGCAGGTCAGCGGCATCACCATGAACATCATGACCCTGGGCGGCCTGGCGGTGGCCGTGGGTCGCGTGGTGGACGACTCCATCGTGGTGCTGGAGAACACGTACCGCCATCGGGCGATGGGCGAGGACAGGCTGACCGCCGTCCTGCGCGGGCCGGCGGAGGTGGCCGGCGCCATCACCTCGTCGACGCTGGCCACCGTCGCCGTCTTCCTGCCGCTCGGCTTCGCCGGCGGACTGATCAGCCAGTTCTTCCTGCCCTTCGCCCTGACGGTAACCTTCGCCCTGCTGGCCTCGCTGCTGGTGGCGCTGACGGTCATCCCGGTGCTGGCCTGGTTCCTGGTGGGCTCGCCGCGCGGGAGCGTGGACGCCTCCGGCGAACCCACGCGCTCGTTCTGGGTGCGCCTCTACGACCCGACCATCCGGCTGGTGCTCCACAACCGATGGACCTCGCTGGCAGTGGTCTTCGGCGCGTTCGCCCTCTTCGCTGCTTCCCTGCTCATCGTGCCGCTGCTGCCGACCGCGTTCATCAACTCCGGCTCGGAGAAGATCGTGGTGGCCTACGTGGCGCCGCCGGCGGGCATCGGCACCGAGGCGGTGCGCGACCGCTCCGCCCAGGCCGAGACGATCCTGCTGGCCGACGATGAGGTGGAGCTGGTGCAGACCACCGTCCCGCCGGAGGGCGACACCGGCTTCCGGACCCTCGTCTCGGCGCAGGCGGGTCGCTCCGCCAACTCGTCCACCATCTTCGTACGCCTCGACTCCGACGCCGACCTTGACGTCGCCGCGGTCCGCCTGGAGGCGGCGCTGGCGCCGATCGAGACCGATGGCTGGGACGCCACCGTGCAGCAGGCCACCGGGCCGGCCGGCGGCAGCTTCCAGCTGATCGTCAGCGGGCCCGATGGCGAGGCAGTCGAGGCGGCGACCGGCACGGTCATCGCCGCGGTCGGGGAGATCGAGGGGCTGAGCAACGTGACCAGCGACCTGGTCGCCGCCGCGCCGCAGATCGAGGTTCGGGTGGATCCTGAGCGCGCCGCGGCCGCGGGCGTCAACGCGGCCGCAGTGGGCGGCGTCGTGCGCGGGGCGCTCTCCCCGCTGGAGGTGACGACCATCCAGCCCGAGGACGCGGACGAGCCGGTCCCCGTGGTCCTGCGCTTCGACCCCGACGCGGTGACGAGCGTGCAGCAGCTCCAGCGGCTGCCTGTCGGGGCCGGGGCGACCCTCGCCGACGTGGCCGAGGTCGAGGAGCGGGACGTGCGGGCCACCATCTCGCGGGTCAATGCCGCGCCGTCGGCCACCATCAGCGGCGAGATCGTGGGCGAGGACACCGGCGCCATCTCCGGCGCGGTCCGGGAGGAGCTGGATCGGCTGGAGGAATCGGGCGAGCTGCCGGCGGGCGTATCGGTCCAGGTCGGTGGCGTCAGCGAGCAGCAGGCGGAGGCCTTCGGCGGCCTGTTCACCGCCATGGGCGTCGCGATCGTGCTCGTCTACGTGATGCTGGTGCTCGCCTTCAACTCGCTGATCACGCCGTTCATCATCCTGTTCAGCCTGCCGATGGCGACCATCGGCGCCTTCCCTGCGCTGCTGATCACCGGGCGACCGATCGGGGTCAGCGCCCTGATCGGCTTCCTGATGCTGATCGGGATCGTGGTCACCAACGCCATCGTGCTGCTGGACCTGGTCGAGCGGCTGCGCGCGGAGGGCATGTCCACCCGCGAGGCGCTGATCCGCGGCGGGCATACCCGCGTGCGGCCGATCCTGATGACGGCCATCGCCACCATCCTGGCCCTGGTGCCGCTGGCGGCGGGGCTCAACGAGGGATCGATCATCGCCGCCGAGCTGGGGACGGTGGTCATCGGCGGCCTGCTGAGCTCGACCTTCCTGACCCTGATCGTGGTGCCGGCGGCCTACGCGCTGGTCGCCGGCCTACGCCAGCGGGTGAGCAGGGTCTTCGCCCGGGCCTGAGGTATTCGGGCCACGGGGCCCACGAGCGAGGGCCGTCCGGCCCTGTGGCGCTTGCGACGTGTCGGTAGGCTGGAGCGCACAAGCATCGGTCCAGCCCGGTCGCTGCCGCCTTGGGGGACCCGCAAGGAGATGGAGGCGGCACCATGCGCTGGTCCGGAAAGCTCACTCGCAGGCAGCTCCTGAAGGGCGGCGCCCTGGCCGGCGCCGGCCTGGTGGTCCCGTGGCGGCTAGGTGGCGGGTCAGTCACCCGCGGGGCGGAGCTGCCCATGCTCGACCCGTCGAGCCTGGCGCGGTTCGCCGATCCGCTCCCCATTCCGCCGACGTGGAGCACCACCGACCTGGCCGCCAACGGGTTGACCATGGCGCCCGGGATGCATCGGTTCAGCGCGCAGATGGGCTGGACGCCGACATGGGGCTACGGCGGTGCCTCGTACCTGGGACCGACCATCATGGCGCAGAGCGGGACGCCGGTCTCGTTCGTGGCCCGCAACCGGCTGGGTGCCCACCCGCTTGGGATCGACCTGTCGCTGCACGGGCCGGACGGCGACGACATCCTCCACCCGCGGGCATCGCTGCACCTCCACGGCGGGTACACCGAAGAGGGCTCGGACGGATATCCCGAGGACACCTTCCGGCCCGGCGAGGACCACGTCTACAACTACTCCGAGGACCAGCAGGCGGGGACGGTCTGGTACCACGACCATGCCCTGGGTCTCACGCGCCTGAACGTGTACGCCGGCCTGGC
>DASUSP010000318.1:0-2899 GCA_036375035.1 Candidatus Limnocylindria bacterium | reverse complement strand
CACCTCGCGGATCCGCGACGCAACCTGTCCGTCGCGCGCCACCGCTGCAGCCGCCGCGTAGCGCACCTCCGCGTCCTCCGTGCTCCCGCGGGCGCGAAGCGCGCGCGCCTCGGTCAGCATGGCGGTCAGGGCCACGGCGCGGTTGCCGGTCGTCTCGGCCTTCTCGCGCGCGCGGCGCGCGATCGCCAGCGCCTTGTCCGCGTCGCCGCGAGCGAGCGCCACCTGGGCCTCGGTGTCCAGCACGGCCGACAGGTAGCGGTCGTCCCCGGCCCGCTCGAACTCCTGGCGTGCTTCCGCGGCCAGCTCCCCGGCGCGCGCCACGTTCCCAGTGGCCAGGTAGGCCATGGCCAGGTCGTTCTCGATCTGCGCCGACTCGAAGCCGGAACCGGCCGCACGCAGCAGGGCCAGGCCCTGGGTGCCGGAACGGATCGCTGCCTCAACGTCCCCCGTCTCGCGGTAGCTGATGGCCAGGTTGTAGAGGAACATCGCGCGACGCCGATCGTCCAGGTCGTCGGCCATCCCGCGCGCCGCCTCCAGGTGGGCCAGCGATTCGGCGTAGTTGCCGGTGCGTGATTCGACCGCGGCCAGGGCCATTAGCAGCCGCATCTCGAAATCGGGCTCCACGCGCAGGCCAGCGCGCACACGCTCCAGCAGGCCGGTGAGCATGCTGCGGGCATCGATCTCCGCATCGGAGAGGTAGAGGCCGTACGCCAGCCAGTAGCGAGCCAGTGCCTCGTCGGCCACCCGGCCCATGCTGCCGAAGATGCGGGCCGCCTCCGCTGCGGCTGTCACCGCCTCGCGTCCGCGGTCCAGGCGCACGAGCGCCTCGGCGCGCCCGCGCAGGACTTCGGCGCGCGCCTGGTCGTCGACGATCGACTCCAGGAGGCGCCCGTATCCGTCGGCCGCCGCGGCCCATTGCCCGGAGGCGAGCTGCATGTCGACCTCGAGGCGGGTCCAGGCCGGGATCGGCTCGTCCAGGAAGTGGCTGGGCGCCAGGCCCAGCCGCTCGGACAGAAAATTGAGCGCCACCATCGACGGGCGTGCGATGCCGGTCTCCAGCGCGCTGATGTAGGCCTTGGTGTAGCGCTCGCCGGCGAGCTGCTGCTGGGTCAGCCCGGCGCGCCGACGGGCCTCGCGAAGCCGCGCGCCGATCTGGCGGGCGAGCTCCGCATCCTGCTCGGTCGCCCTGGCGGCGGTCTTCGTGCGTGGCATGGGCTGAGTCTACACCGGCTGGCAAGCGTGACTTGACCGCGAGCACCACCGAAAGTACTGCACTCCGCGCCACCCCCGTACCGATGGGCCATTGCCCCTCTCCCCCTCCTCGCCGAGGCTCGTGGGGCAGTCGCGACAAACGGTCGCGACCCCGAGTACGGGAGAACGCATGATGCGCACCGCGAGCTGCGGCGGCGGCTGGCCCTTCTAGGGTCCCGAAGCCAACAACTCTGCGACGGGGGAAGCGCGCCGTCAGGACCGCCCTGGGAGAGGACGATCCTCACGGCGCGTTATGTCGTTACAGCGGCGGCAGCTCCTGCTCGAGGCGCAACGCCGGCGCGAACAGGTCCCCCACCTCCCCGACGCGGTCCAGGACCGTGCGAATCGTCCAGCGGTCCGGACGCAGCGCCGGATCCTCCAGCTCCTCCCACCTGATGGGGACCGATACCGGCGCCCCCGGCGCCGGCCTGGCGGAGTACGGCGCCACCAGCGTCTTGTTGACCGCGTTCTGGGTGAAGTCCAGTCGCGCGCGGCCCTTGCGGTCGCGCCTGGTCCACTCCCAGCTCACCAGCTCCGGGACCATCTGGCCTACGGCACGTGACAGTCGCTCGACCCACCCGCGTGTGTCGTCGAAGGTGTAGCCGTCGCGGATCGGGATCCAGACCTGGATTCCCCGCTTGCCCGTCACCTTGGGCAGGCCGGTCACCCCCAGGTGCTGCAGCGCGGCGCGGTACAGCCGCGTCAGCGCCAGCACCTCCTCCCAGGTCGTGCTGGGCCCGGGATCGACATCGATCAGGGCGTAGGTCGGCTGGTGGGGAGCATCGGTCCGTGACGTCCACGGGTGCAGCTCGATGGCCGCCTCCTGCGCAAGCCAGGCCAGGGTGGCGACGCGGTCGACGACCACGTACGTCTTGGGGCCCTCGTGGCCGGCGTAGTCCCAGCGCGCCACCCAGTCGGGGGTATGCCCCGGCAGGTCCTTCTGCCAGAAGCCCTTTCTGCCGATGCCGTCCGGGAAGCGGTTGAGGGTCAGGCCGCGGCCCGCCAGGTAGGGCACCAGCGTTGGACCGATGCTGACGTAGTAGCGGATCAGGTCGCGCTTGGTGAGCTGCGGATGGCCGTCCTCGGCCGGGAAGAGCGGCTTGTCCAGGTTGGTGACGCGCACCTCGTGGCCGGCGACGTGCCAGTGCCCGTCGCGCTCCATGGCGTCCAGCGCGGCGAGCTCCTGGGCCGAGGCATGCTCGACGACGGCCGGTTCGCCGCGTCCACGCGCCGTGCGGCGCTCGTCAGACGTCCGCCTACGTGTGCCCGATCGGGGGCTGGCGATGACCCGCGACGCCGGAATCGCCACCTCCCTGACCACCTGCGACGGATCGCGGTCGATGGCCACGCCGCGGAAGACCGGCTGGCGCAGCAGGTCGTCGCTGGTCCACTCGGTGAACTCGACGTTGACCACGATCGTCGGCTCCACCCAGCGCGCCTGTGGCAGGCGCGGGGTCCTGGGCAGCGGCGCGTCCTCGCGTTCCATCGGTCGCAGGGCCGCCAGCAGCTCACGCCGCACCCTGGCGTCCAGGCCGCTGCCCACCTGGCCGGCGTGGCGCAGCGCGCCGTCCTCGTTCACGGCCAGGATCAACGAGCCCAGGTCCTTGTGCGTCCCCTGGCCGGGCAGCCAGCCGACCACCACGGCCTC
>DASUSP010000317.1:0-2010 GCA_036375035.1 Candidatus Limnocylindria bacterium | reverse complement strand
CGGCCTGGCGATCCTGGTGGCGCCGCTGACGACGGCGCTCATGACCTCGGTCCCGATCGGCAACTCCGGGCTGGCCTCGGCCATCAACAACGCCATCAGCCGCATCGGTCCCGTGCTGGCCAGCGCCGTGGTCTTCATCGCCGTCAGCGCATCCTTCTTCGGTGGCTTGGAGGCGCGGCTGCCGGGCCTGGATGCGTCGCAGCCCGAGGTTCGCGAGGAGTTCATGCCGCTACGCATCCCGGCCTCGTCGAGCGAGGAGCGCCGCATGGCGGCCCTGGAAGCCTCGACCGATGCTTTCCGGCTGGCGATGCTGATCGCCGCGCTGCTGTGTGCGGCGGGCGCGGCGGCCAACTGGGTGGGGATCAGCGACGAGCAGGCCCGCGAGCCCGGCTGACCCCGCGTCCCGTCGGCCGGTCGGCTCGGCCCGTGCGATACCATCCGCCCGATGTTCCCGATCGGCGACCAGAACGAGCCCGGGCACGGCCCAGCCTTCGTCACGCTGGCGCTGATCGCCATCAACGTCGGCGTGTTCCTGCTGCTGCAGGAGCTCGGCAACAACGTCGACTTCACCTACGGCTGGAGCGCCATCCCGCTGGAGATCACCACCGGCCAGGACCTGATTCGGCCGGAACTGGTCGACATCGGCGGGCAGACGTACCAGGTGCCGCAGGCGCCCGGGCCGGAGCCCATCCATCTGACGCTCCTGTCCAGCATGTTCATGCACGCCGACCTGCTGCATTTGGGCGGCAACATGGTCTTCCTGTGGGTCTTCGGCGACAACGTCGAGCATCGGGCCGGACCGATCCTGTTCCTTGCGGCCTACCTCGGCGCCGGCCTGGTGGGGAGCCTGGCCCAGATCATGAGCGACACCGGCTCGGCGATCCCCACCCTGGGTGCCTCGGGTGCCATCTCCGGGGTGCTGGGCGCCTACCTCGTCCTCTTCCCGGGGAACCGGGTGACGGTCTTCATGTTCCGGTTCGTCACCCAGGTGCCGGCGCTGGTGGCGATCGGCATCTGGATCGCGTTCCAGGTCTTCGCCAACTTCACCACGCCGACCGGGGCGGGAGGCGTGGCCTACCTGGCGCACATCGGCGGCTTCGCGGCGGGCGCGGCGGCCGGGCTCCTCTTCCGCGCCCTCCCGGCCCGCCGCCCACGCTACGGCTGAGGCCGGTTCCTCTCCGTGGCCCGGCGCTGACGGCTCAGGCGGCCCTCGCTATCATGCCGGTGCCCACCGCCCCACGCCCCGTTCCGCCATGCGGCCCCGGAGGACCTCGTTGAGCCGATTCGCCAGGCTGGCCATTGCCGCGTCGATCGCGACCTACGTCCTGATCGTCGCCGGCGGCCTGGTGCGTGCCACCGACTCGGGACTGGGCTGCCCTGACTGGCCCCTCTGCTTCGGCGAGTGGGTGCCGCCCGCCGACCTGCACGCCTGGATCGAGCACACCCATCGGCTCATCGCCGCCGTGGCGGTGGGACCGCTGGTCGGCGCCGTGGGCCTCATCACCGTGTTCACCGCCCGGCGCCGCGACAGGGTGCTATTGCTGGCGGCGGTGGTGGCCGGGGCCCTGGTCATCGTGCAGGCCTGGCTCGGCGGACAGGTCGTCATCCAGCAGCTGCGGCGCGAGCTCGTGACGGCGCACCTCGGCATGGCGTTGACCGTGCTGGCCATGACGATCCTGATCGCCGACCGGGCCGCCAACGGCCACTTCCCCGGGCGCCGCTCGGCGCTGCCCATCACGCTGATCGTGGTGACCGGCGTCGCGGTCTTCGCCCAGATGCTGCTCGGCTCGTGGGTGACCGGGCACAACGCCGGGCTGGCCTTCGCCGACTTTCCGCTGATGAACGGCAGCCTGCTGCCCGAGATCACGATCGAGGCGCAGGCGATCCAGGCCGCGCACCGCGGGCTGGCGGTCGCCGTGCTGCTGCTGGTGCTGTGGATGGCCTGGGCCGTGCGACGCGCGACCGGCGACGCGCTGGCGCGACGGCTGGCCACCGCCGCCGTGGTCCTGA
>DASUSP010000316.1:0-2780 GCA_036375035.1 Candidatus Limnocylindria bacterium | reverse complement strand
CTTGTGCAGCTCCTGCTCGGTCACGCCTCGTCCTCGTCGGGGGCGATGTCACCTCCCCACCCGTCGGGCGTCACCAGCACCTCGCGGAAGCGGCTGCCATCGGCCGGTCCCACGATCCCGCGGTCCTCCCTCTGGTCCAGGATGCGAGCCGCGCGGGCGTAGCCGATGCGCAGGCGCCGCTGCAGCAGCGAGGCCGATGCCCTGTTCTGGTGCCGCACGATGTCGACCGCCTGGGTCAGCAGCGAGTCGGCGTCGTCGCCGTCGTCGTCCTCGCCGGGCCGTCCACCGCCCTTGCCATCCCGCTTCGGGGCAGTGATCTCGGGCCGGTAGCGCGGCCCACCCTGGGCGCGCCAGTGGCCGGCGACCTGCTCGATCTCGGCATCGGTCACGAGCACACCCTGCAGGCGCACCGCTCGTGGGGCGTCGATCGGCTGGTAGAGCATGTCGCCGCGACCCAGCAGGTCCTCGGCACCGGTGGTGTCCAGGATCGTGCGGCTGTCCACGCCCGAGGTCATGGCGAAGGCAATCCGGCTCGGGATGTTGGCCTTGATGAGCCCGGTGATGACCTGGACCGATGGGCGCTGGGTGGCCACCACCAGGTGGATGCCGGTCGCCCGCGCCAGCTGCGCGATGCGGGTGATCGTCGCCTCCACCTCGAAGGCGGAGACCATCATGAGGTCGGCAAGCTCGTCGATGACCACCACGATGTAGGGCATCCGCGGCTCCCCGGGCCGCAGCGCCTCGTTGTAGCCGCCGATGTTGCGCACGCCGCGCTGCGCGAACTCGTGGTAGCGGCTCTCCATGGTGCCGACCGTCCATTTCAGGGCGTTGACCGCCTTCTCGGTGTCGACGATCACCTCGGTCAGCAGGTGCGGGATGCCCTTGTACTGCGCCATCTCCACCCGCTTCGGATCGACCAGGATCAGCTTCACCTCGGTGGGCGTGGCGCGCATCAGCAGCGAGCAGATGATGGCGTTGACGCACACGCTCTTGCCCGATCCGGTGGCGCCGGCGATCAGCACGTGCGGCATCTTGGACAGGTCGGCGCTGAACGGCTGCCCGGCCACGTCCTGGCCGAGGGCGAAGGCCAGCTTGCTGCGCGCGGCCGCCTCCTCGAAGTTCTTGCTGGTCAGCACCTCCTTGAGCGTCACCAGGTCGAAGGCGCTGTTGGGGATCTCGATCCCCACGTACGGCTCGCCGGGGATCGGCGCCTCGATGCGAATCGAGCGCGCGGAGAGCGCCAGCGCCAGGTTGTCGGCTAGGCCCTCGATGCGGCTCAGCTTCACCCCCGGGTCGACGTCAAGCGCGTACTGGGTGACGACCGGACCCTCCTGGATCCGGGATACCTTCACGCCGATGCCGAAGTGCGCCAGCGTCTCCCGGATGCGCTGGCCCTTGGCGGTGAGGTCCAGCTGCGCGGCGCTGCTGGCGGGCGCGTCCTCCAGCAGCGTCAGCTGCGGCAGGTCCCAGGCACGCTCCGTGCCCTCCAGGGCGGCGTCACGGGCCTCATGCTCCCCCACCTCGGCCAGGTGCGCCTCCTCGGTCGACTCCAGGGCCTCCGCGGAGACCGGGGCGCCGCCGGCCGCCTCCTCGCCCGTGGTCGCCGCCTCGGGGAGATGGGAGCGTGGCGGCGCGACCGTGCCAGCCACTGTTGCCGCGGCGGCGGTCCCCGCAGACTCTGGCCTGGACCGCCGGACGATGACCGGCGGCTCGTCCTGCTCCCCGCCGGCCAGGGCGTCGCGAACACGGCCCAGCAGTCCACGGCCCTCCGGCTCAGGAGCAGGGTGGGCGGCCACGGGCTCCGGGCGCCGTCCGCGCTGAGCGGCGGCCGCGCGGCGCGCCTCGTCCTCGGCGAGCTCCGCACGTTCCTCGCGTCGCTGGAGCCAGGCGGCCACCAGGTCGCCGATCGTCATGTTGAAGTACAGGAGCAGCCCCACAACGAAGAAGAGGCCCAGCACGATCCAGGCACCGGCGTCGCCGACCGCGCCGCGCAGCAGGCTGCTGACCCCGTAGCCGATGATTCCGCCGCCCTCGCCCTGGTCAACCAGCCGCCGCCCGCCGCCGGCCACAAGGTGGAACGAGCCGAGCAGGGAGAGCGCCACCAGGGCGGCCCCGCTGGCCGCCATCCAGCGCTCCGCCTGCAGCGACTTCATCCACAGCATCAGTGCGAACCCGAGCAGGAGCGGCGCCGCGAAGGCGATGCCCCAGCCGAGCAGGAACGACAGCACGTCGTGCCACGGCTGCACCACGAAGCCCGCCTCCGGGGCGAAGAGGGCGATGACGCTCACGACGGCCAGGATCACCAGCACCAGGGCCAGCACCTCGCGCACCACGCGCCCCGACACCGTGAAGCTCGTGGTGCGACGCCGCCGCGTGCGGCTGCTGCTGCGGCGGCGCGTCCTGCCGCGTCGCGTGGCCACGGATCAGACCTCCATGACGATCGGCAGGATCATCGGCCGCCGCTTGGTCCGATCGAAGAAGAAGCGCGAGAGCGTGTCCCGGATCTTGGTCTTGAGGTAGCCGGCCTCCGCGCTGTGCTCGTCCTCCGGCGCCTGGCTGAGCGCCTTGAACAGGTGGTCGCGGGCGGCAATCATCACCGGGTCGTCGGGGTCGTGCAGGAAGCCGCGGCTGACGAGGTCCGGGCCCGATACCGGCCGGCCCGTGGCCTGGTCCACGGTGAGCGCCACCATCACCACCCCGTCGGAGGCCAGCATGCGGCGGTCGCGCAGGACGACGCCGTCGATGCCGTCGATGGCCGCGATGCCGTCGACCAGCACCGC
>DASUSP010000315.1:0-2906 GCA_036375035.1 Candidatus Limnocylindria bacterium | reverse complement strand
GGTGTGGATCTTGAAGTCGCCGAGCTTGTCGCGCCCCTTCAGCGCGGAGAGCTCGACCATGAACGAGAGCGCCGCGATCTCGCCGCCCAGGCGGCGCACCAGCTCGATCGTCCCCAGCACCGTCCCGCCGGTGGCCAGCAGGTCGTCCACCAGCAACACCTTCTGGCCTGGCTGGATGGCGTCGCGGTGGATCTCCAGGGTGGCGGTGCCGTACTCCAGGTCGTACTCCACCTCGAGCGTCTCGGCCGGCAGCTTCCCGAGCTTTCGGACCGGAACGAAGCCCGCGTTCAGGCGGTAGGCGAGGGGCGCAGCGAAGATGAACCCGCGCGACTCCATGCCGACCACCACGTCCACCTGCTCGTCGCCCACCGCATCGGCCATCTGGTCGATGACCGCCGCGAAGGCATCGGCATCCTTCAGCAGGGTGGTGATGTCGTAGAACAGGATCCCCGGCTTGGGGAAGTCGGGAACCTCGCGGATCTTCGCGCGCAGGTCGTCAATGGAGGTGGCGGTCACCTGGCACTCCGTGGCTGGTTGTGGGCGAGGGATGAGTCTAGACCGATGGTGGCGCGTGCGGCAATGGAGGAGCCGGCGTCCCCAGCCTGCGTCGCGTCCCGGCGACGGTGCCGGCCCCTCACCATCGACCACCGTTCGTGCCGCTCGTGCTGCACGGGCGGCGTGTGCTGCACGAGCCGGGCCCGATATCCGCATCCCCTCTCTCAGCCCGTCGCCAGCCTCCCCCTCGACGATCAGCGGCAGGCAGTCGCTGGTCCATCATTCGTCCGATCTCTCACCAGGTGGAACAGCCGGTCGTGCCGACCATGGCCGTTGGGCGCCTCACTATCGACCACCGCTCGTGCGGCACGTGCTGCACCGGCTCTTGTGCAGCACGATATCGGCCCGATAGCGCTTGGCTCCCTGTCTAGCCGCCGGCCGCGAGCCGACGCAACACCGTCTGCAACACGCCGCCGTTGCGGTAGTAGGTGACGTCGATCTCGCCGTCGAGCCGCGCCACCGCCCGGAAGCGCGTCTCGCGCCCGTCCTCGCCGCTGGCCACCACCGCCACTTCCTGCCGAGCGCCCAGCTCGGCCAGGCCCTCGATGGTGAACGCCTCGCGCCCGGTCAGGCCCAGGCTGGCCGCCGACTCCCCCGGCAGGTACTGCAGCGGCAGGATCCCCATCCCGACCAGGTTGGACCGATGGATCCGCTCGTACGACTCGGCGATCACCGCTCGCACGCCCTGCAGGTACGGACCCTTGGCCGCCCAGTCGCGCGACGAGCCGGAGCCGTATTCCTTGCCCGCCAGCACGACCAGCGCGGTGCCCTCGGCGGCGTAGCGCACCGCCGCGTCGAAGATGCTCATCCGCTCGCCGCTGGGCAGGTGCTCGGTGACGTTCCCCTCCGCGTCGGGGGTGAGCAGGTTCCGCAGCCGGATGTTGGCGAAGGTGCCGCGCATCATCACCTCGTGGTGGCCGCGGCGCGACCCGTACGAGTTGAAGTCGCGCGGCTCCACCCCGCGCTCCATCAGCCACTGCCCGGCCGGCGAGGTGCGGGCGATCGAGCCCGCCGGCGAGATGTGGTCAGTGGTGACCGAATCCCCCAACATGGCCAGCACCCGAGCGGCAACGACGTCGGCCACCGGCTCCGGCTCGGCGGACAGTCCCGCGAAGAATGGCGGCTGCGCCACGTAGGTGGAGTCGGGGTCCCAGGCGTAGCGGTCGCCGGCAGGCACCGGCAGGTTCCGCCACTGGTCGTCCCCGTCGAAGACCGATGCGTAGTTGCGCGTGAACACCTCGGAGCGCACCTGCTCGGCCACGACCGATGCCACCTCCTCGGCCGACGGCCAGATCTCGGAGAGGAACACCGGGTTGCCGTCTGCATCGGTCCCCAATTGCTCGGTGGTGACGTCCAGGTCGATGCGGCCCGCCAGGGCGAAGGCCACCACCAGCGGCGGCGAGGCGAGGTAGCTGGCGCGCGCCAGCGGGTGGATGCGGCCCTCGAAGTTGCGGTTGCCCGACAGCACGGCCACGCCGACCAGGTCGGTGGCCTCGATGGCCGCGGCGATCTCCTCGGCCAGCGGCCCGGAGTTGCCGATGCAGGTGGTGCAGCCATAGCCAACCAGGTTGAAGCCAAGCGACTCCAGCGGGTCCATCAGCCCCGCTCCGGCGAGGTAGTCGGTCACCGCCCGGGAGCCGGGGGCCAGCGATGTCTTGACCCACGGCGGGGTGCGCAGGCCGCGCGCCACCGCGTTCCGTGCCAGGAGCCCGGCCGCGACCATGACCGAGGGGTTGCTGGTGTTGGTGCACGAGGTGATGGCAGCGATCACCACCGACCCGGTGCGCAGCTTGAAGCGCTCGCCGTCCATCGCGACCTCGACCGCGCGGTAATGCGTGTCGCCGTGGTTGAGATGCATCGGAACCGGCACGGAGGCCTGGCCCGGGGCCGGGCCGTTCCCGTCGGTGCGCTTGGTGTAGTTGGGCGGGTCCGACGCCGGGAACGACTCGTCCGAGGCTTCCTCCACCACCCCCTCCGGCTCCGTGGCCTCCGACACGTGTTCGTGGGTGCTGCCGTCCGCGTGAGTGTGCAGCCCCTCGCTGAAGGTCCCCCGGAAGCTGTCGCGCAGCGCGGTCAGCGGCACGCGGTCCTGGGGCCGTCGCGGGCCCGCGACAGAGGGCTCCACCGAGTCCAGGTCCAGGCTGAGCGACTCGTTGAAGACGGGCTCCGGGGAGGCATCCGTCCGGAACAGACCCTGCTCCTTGGCGTAGGCCTCGACCCGCGCCACCGTCTCCGGGGAGCGGCCGGTCATGCGCAGGTAGCGCAGCGTCTCATCGTCGACCGGGAAGAGGGTCGCGGTGGCGCCGAACTCCGGGGACATGTTGCTGATGGTGGCGCGGTCCGCCAGCCCC
>DASUSP010000314.1:0-3373 GCA_036375035.1 Candidatus Limnocylindria bacterium | reverse complement strand
GAGTCGCGCAGGTCGCCGTAGCGCTCCAGCAGCTCGGGGAGCCGGTCTCGGACCTGGTCGTATCGGTCCCCCATCAGCTCCCGCAGCCTGGCCAGGTCGCTGTCCAGCTGGGCGGTGCCGTTCCGCGCCCGCGCGGCGTGCTCCTCGCGGACCTCCGCCGGGGCGTTGGCCATGAACATGTCCAGCACCAGCAGGAGCACGGTCAGATCGTCGGCCTGGCCCAGGATCGGGATCGCATCCGGGACGAGGTCCAGCGGCACGACCACGTAGGCCAGCCCGGCGCCCAGCAGGGCCTTCAGCGGCAGGGGCGTCCGCGGGTCGCGAACGATGCCCCACACCACGCGGGCATAGGTCGGCAGCTTCCAGACCAGGCGGGCGAGGCGCAGGTAGCGCCATCGGCCGGACACGTTCACGCGGGCTCGCTCCAGCTTCGGGTGGGTGGGGGCCGATGATAGCAGCGCTGGTGCCCGATGCTCCGACCGGATCGATTTCGTCAGCTGGTGGCGACATCCATCAAGAAGCGGCCACTTCCTCGCGATCTTGCCAGCGGGTGGCGAGGATCGGGTCAGATGCGACCCGGAATCGGCCCATCGAAACGCCTTCTTGATCGGTGTCACCACGCGCTGGTCAGCGCGCGTGCGGATCCGCGCGGGGTAGGCCGCGCGGTTGACAATAGAACGTCTGTTCGGGTAGCATGCTCGCCGAGCCACCGCTACAGGAGATCGGCCCGCGTGACCAGGCACGACGCCGAGCGCAAGCAGAAGATCATCCAGTGCATCGCCCACACGGTCGCTGATCGCGGCTACCCGCCGTCGGTGCGCGAGATTGCCGACGCGGTGGGCCTCGCTTCCACCTCGGCGGTGCACCACCATCTCACTGCCCTGGAGCGCGAGGGCCTGCTCGAGCGCGGCTCGCACTCCTCGCGCGCCCTGCGTCTCACCGCGCGCGGCGAGGCGGAGCTGGATCCGACGCCGCGCCGGGCGACCAGCCGCGTGACGCCCTTCCGCATGCCGGTCGAGCGCGACGTGCTGGCGCTGCCGGTGCTGGGTGAGATCGCCGCCGGCCAGCCCATCGAGGCGTACGACGACGGCGCCGAGTCGCTGGACGTGCCGCGCTCCATGCAGGCGCGAGACGACTCCTACGTCCTGCGCGTCCGGGGCAAGTCCATGATCGACGCCCTGATCGACGACGGCGACTACGTCGTGGTCCAGCCGCAGGCCACCGCCCGCGACGGCGACATCGTGGTGGCCCTGCTGGAGGACAACGGGGTCACCCTGAAGCGCTTCTTCCGCGAGGAGGACCGCATCCGGCTGCAGCCCGCGAACGCCGAGATGGAGCCCATCTACGCCAGCGAGGTCCAGATCCAGGGCAAGGTCGTGGGAGTCATCCGCAAGCTCTCCTGACCGATCATGGACCGATGAGCTCGCCGGTCCTGGACGCCCTGCAGCTCAACCGCGCCACCCTGGCGCGGCAGGGCCTGCTGGAGCCGCTCGCTGGCGGTGGCGCCGCCGCAGCGGTCAGGCGGCTGGGCTCCCTCCAGGCACAGCATCCCGACTGGCCGGCGTTCGCGCTGCGTGCGCGCCTCCATCCGCGCCAAGACGCCGTCGATCTGCTCGAGGCGCGCCGGCGCCGCGAGGTGGTTCGCGCCTCGCTGATGCGCATGACCGTGCACGTGGTTGCCGCCGACGACTTCTGGTCGATGTCCACCCTGACCCTCGGTTACCGCCACGACCAGTTCCGCGCCCTGTACAAGATCGACCCGTACGAGTCCCCGCTGGGGCGGCGGCTGACGAAGGCACAGGGGGCAGTCCTGGCGGCGATGCGCGAGAAGCCGCTGGCCATCGCCGAGATCGACGCCATCCTGCGCGCCGAGCTGGGCCCGCGGGTCGAGGTCCCGCCCCGTCGCTCTCTGTGGCGGTGGTTCAGCGGGGCGGTGCCGCTGGTCCTGGTCCCCTTCGACGGCGAGGGCTACGGCCGCGCACGTTATCTGCCCGCCGCCGAGTGGCTCGGTCCGCCACCGGCCGGCAGCGACGATCCCGACCGCGCCGCGACCCACGTGGCGGAGCGCTACCTGGCGGCCTTCGGTCCGGCCAGCGTGGACGACTACGCCGCGTACGTCGGCCGCGGGAAGCGACTGGCCCGCCTGCGGCGCGGGATCGAGGCGCTCGGGGATCGGCTGGCCCGCTTCGGCGACGAAGCCGGCAGAGAGCTGCTCGACTTGGCGGACGCTCCCCGCCCGCCATCCGACACACCCGCGCCTCCGCGCCTGCTGGCGCGCTGGGACAGCCTGCTGCTGGCCCACGGCACGCGGCACCGTACCCGCGTCCTCCCCGAGGCGCACCAGTCAACGGTGATCACCAGGAATGCCGACGTGCTGCCGACATTCCTGGTCGACGGCATGGTCGCCGGCACGTGGCTCCCCCGGCGCGACCCCGACGGCACCCCCCATATTGAGCTGCGGCCGTTCGACCGCCTGCGCGCCGCCGACCGAGCGGCGCTGGAGGCGGAGGCGGAACGCCTGCTGCCGGTCCTGCGGAACGGCGCCTTCAGCCGCGTCGCCGGCACCGACTGAGCCATCGGTCCGGCCCGATGCGCACCATCCTGCACGCCGACCTGGATGCGTTCTATGCCAGCGTCGAGATCCTGGACAACCCGTCGCTGCGCGGGAAGCCGGTGATCGTCGGCGGCGACCCGAACGCGCGCGGCGTGGTCAGCGCCGCCTCCTACGAAGCGCGCAAGTTCGGCGTGCACTCGGCCATGCCGCTGCGTACCGCGCAGCGCCTCTGCCCGCACGGCGTCTTCCTGCCGGGGCGCTTCGGCCGCTACCACGAGCTGTCGCGCCAGGTGATGGCCATCTTCGCCAGCTACACGCCCCTGGTGGAGCCAATCAGCCTGGACGAGGCCTTCATGGACGTCAGCGGGTCCCTGGCCGCGTTCGGCGACGGCGAGACGATCGCGCGGCGGATCAAGGAGCGCGTGCTGGACGAGACGGGGCTGGTGGTGAGCGTGGGCGTGGCGACGAACAAGCTGTGCGCCAAGGTCGCCTCGGACCTGCGCAAGCCGGACGCGCTGGTCGTGGTGCCGCCAGGCGGGGAGGCCGCGTTCCTGGCGCCGCTGCCGGTGAGCCGGCTGTGGGGCGTGGGACCGCAGGCGCGCCAGGCGCTGGCCGACTACGGCGTCACCACCATCGGGCAGCTGGCCGCGCTGCCGCAGGGGACGCTGCGCCGCCGCTTCGGGACCCACGGGGCGGAGCTGCGGCTGCGCGCCCAGGGCGTTGACCCCTCGCCGGTGGTGCCCACCCACGCCCCGAAGTCGGTCGGGCACGAGATCACCTACGACCACGACGTGACCGATCCCGCCCGGCTGGAGGCGA
>DASUSP010000313.1:0-4453 GCA_036375035.1 Candidatus Limnocylindria bacterium | reverse complement strand
GCGGAGAAGATCCAGCCGCTCTCGTCGGATGCAGATGAGGGCCGCACGAAGCACTGAACGGCGGCCGCATCGGCCCCGCCTGCATGCTGAGGGCCGCAACCGGCGGCGGCACAGGGCACAGAGACGATTCGCGCGGCTGTGATCTGAATCCGGCAAGGGGGCGGCTGCCCGGGCCACCACGCGGAGTCCTGGCCGCCCGTTCTCGTATGCTCTACCTCACCGCAGCTACAGGAGCTCACTTGGTCAACGTATCCACCAACGCGCAGCCCGGGTCGAAGGTCCAGCTCGAGATCGAGGTGCCGGGCGACGAGGTCAGCCGCCACTTCGCCACCGCCTACCGCCACGTGGCCGAGCGCACCAAGGTGCCCGGCTTCCGGCCGGGGAAGGCACCGCGTCACGTGATCGATCGGTTCGTGGGCCACGGCTCTGTCCTGGCCGAGGTGGTCGACCACCTGGTGGGGGAGAGCTACGACGCCGCCATCGACCAGACCACGGTCATCCCCATCGACCAGCCGGAGTTCGACATCGATCCCAACGCGGTGGTGGAAGGGCAGACGATCAAGTTCACCGCCACCGTGGCGGTGCGTCCGGAGGTGACCCTCGGCGCCTACACCGACTACCCGTTCACGCTCGAGACGCCGGAGGTCACCGACGAGCAGGTGGAGGGCGTCATCACCGAGCTGCGCAACGAGCAGGCCACCCTGCGCCCGGTGGATGGTCGCGGGGCGAGCAAGGGTGACCTGGCCGCGGTCAAGTTCGCCGGCACCATCGACGGCGAGCCGTTCGAGGGCGGCAGCGCGGACCGGCTGCCGCTGGTCATCGGCGACGACCGGATGATCCCCGGCTGGGAGGACCAGCTGGTCGGCATGGAGATCGGTGCCACCAAGGGCTTCGACATCACCTTCCCCGATGACTACCGGGTCGAGGAGCTCCGGGGCAAGGAGGCGCACTTCGAGGTCGAGCTGCTGGACCTGCGCGAGCGGATCCTGCCCGAGCTCGATGACGAGTTCGCGAAGTCGGTGGGCGACGTGGCCACCGTCGAGGAGCTGCGCACCGAGATCCGCGACGCGCTCCAGAAGCGCGCCGAGGCGGAAGCGCGCCACGCATTCGCGGACCGGATCATCGACTTCGCCGCCTCGAACGCCACCGTGGAGCTGCCCGAGGTGATGATCGCCAACGAGGTCGAGATCATGCGCGACGAGCTGGGCAACCGGCTCGCCCAGCAGCAGATGGGCATGGAGCAGTACCTGGCCCTGGCCAAGCAGACGCCGGAGGAGCTGGCCACCGAGCTGCGCGAGCCCGCGTCGCGCCGGGTGAAGGTGCTGCTGACCCTGTCGGCCATCGCCGAGAAGGAGGGGATCGACGCCACCGACGAGGAGGTCCAGGCCGAGATCGACGAGCAGCTGGCCCGATACGGGAACGACCCGCGCCTGGCCGAGTCGCTCGGCTCCCGCCGTGGCCGCAGCTACCTGCGGATGACGATCCGCAACCGTAAACTGGTCGACACGCTCATCGAACGCGCCCTCGGGACCGATGCAGCCGCCGGGGCGGCGGCGCCATCGGGCTCCGAAGAACCACCCCAGGAGTAATCGAATGCTGGTCCCCATGGTCATCGAGTCGAGCGCCCGCGGCGAGCGGGCATTCGACATCTACTCGCGGCTCCTCAAGGAGCGGATCATCTTCCTCGGCGACGCGATCGAGGATCACATCGCCAACCTGGTGATCGCGCAGCTGCTGTTCCTGGAGAGCGAGGACCCGGAGAAGGACATCAGCCTTTACATCAACTCGCCCGGGGGCGTGGTGACGTCCGGCCTGGCCATCTACGACACGATGCAGTACCTCAAGGCGCCGGTGAGCACCATCTGCATCGGGCAGGCGGCCTCCATGGGGGCCGTCCTGCTGGCGGCCGGGGCGACCGGCAAGCGCTACGCGCTGCCCAACAGCCGGATCATGATCCACCAGGGCTCTGGCGGCTTCCGGGGCAACACCCCCGACGTCGAGATCCAGGTCAAGGAGATGCTCCACCTCACCGACCGTCTGATGCACATCCTGGCCAGGCACACCGGGCAGGAGTACGAGAAGGTCAAGCACGACTCGGAGCGCGATTACTTCATGAGCGCCGAGGAGGCCAAGGCATACGGCCTGGTGGACGAGGTCTTCGCGGGGAACGCCGAGTCGTTGATCAGCCTGGCCCAGGAGGCGGGCGGCAAGGTTCCAACGGCCGACGAAACGGCCAAGCCCGACGCCGCGCCGGAGCCGAAGAAGAAGTAGGCCTGGGTCGCGCCGCCGGGTTATCCGCACGGCTGATGCAACGGAGAACGACCCGCCCGCTCAACGCCAGGCTATGCGTGGGGCTGATGGAGCCCGCCAACGAAAGGCTCCCCTGGCCGCTGTCCAGGCGCCTCGTCGTCCGTTGGATACGTGGCGCTAATAACGCGGCGGTGAGCCGCGCAGCGGCGCAGCGCGCCGCTCCAGGTCCAGCAGCCAGCGCTTGACCCAGGTGTCGGCTCCCCAGCCGCCGATGCTGCCATCAGCCCGGATCACGCGGTGGCAGGGGACGACCGGCGAGAACGGGCAGCGCGCCATGGCGCCGCCCACCGCCCGCGCCGCGCCGGGGTGGCCGGCCATCAGCGCCAGCTCGCCGTAGGAGACGGTCCCCCCGTAGGGGATCGTGCGAGCGGCGGTCCAGACCGCCGTGTCAAAGGCCGAGGCGCCGCTCAGATCGAGCTCCGCCGTCAGCTCGCGCTTCTCTCCGGCGAAATACCCGGCCAGCTCAGCGACGAGATATGCCACCGCGTTGTCGTCTCGGGCAGCTCCGGGCGGCGGGGCCTCGCCGCGGTCCACCGACACGAGGCCACGGGGCGAGACCGACACCCACAGCCGCCCGATCGGGGTGTCGAGCGGTGCGCAGGACCGATGCATGGGCCGATCGTAGGCCGGCTCGCCGCTGGATTCAGACCGGGGCCGCGCGGCTCGGGCAGGGCCGCCCGGGACCCGGCCGGACCATCGGTCCATGGCGGGAGGAGTGGGAGGTGCGTGCTATCCTCGCCAGCGATGACCAGCAAGACCAAGGTCCCGTACCGCTGCTCCTTCTGCGGAAAGAGCCAGGAGCAGGTGCGCAAGCTGATCGCCGGGCAGGGCGTGTACATCTGCGACGAGTGCATCAACCTGTGCCAGGAGATCATCGAGGAGGAGATGCTCGAGGCGCCGCGCGCCTCGAAGACGCCCGCCCCGCCGCTGCCCAGCCCTCGGCAGATCAAGGACCAGCTGGACCAGTACGTCATCAGCCAGGAGCAGGCCAAGAAGGTCCTCTCCGTGGCGGTCTACAACCACTACAAGCGCATCAACGCCGGCGAGACGGTCGACGACGTGGAGCTCGGCAAGTCGAACGTCCTGCTGGTCGGCCCCACGGGAAGCGGCAAGACGCTGCTGGCCCAGACCCTTGCCAAGGTCCTGGACGTGCCGTTCTGCATCGCCGATGCCACGAGCCTGACCGAGGCCGGCTACGTCGGCGAGGACGTCGAGAACATCCTGCTGCGGCTGATCCAGGCCGCGGACTTCGACGTGCAGCGGGCGCAGCGGGGCATCATCTACATCGACGAGATCGACAAGATCGCGCGCAAGACGGACAACCCGTCGATAACCCGCGACGTGTCGGGCGAGGGCGTGCAGCAGGCGCTGCTCAAGATCCTGGAGGGCACGGTCGCCAACGTGCCGCCGCAGGGTGGCCGCAAGCACCCCCACCAGGACTTCATCCAGATCGACACCACCAACATCCTGTTCATCTGCGGCGGCGCCTTCGAGGGCCTGGAGAAGATCGTCGAGGAGCGCGTGGGGCGACGGGGGATCGGCTTCGGGTCGGAGGCGCATCGGACCCGCGAGCAGCGGCGGCGCCTGATGGACCGCCTGATGCCGGAGGACCTGCTGAAGTACGGCCTCATCCCCGAGTTCGTGGGGCGCCTGCCGGTGGTGGTCAGCCTGGCGGCCCTGGCCAAGGACGACCTGGTGCGGGTGCTGACCGAGCCGAAGAACGCCGTCACCCGCCAGTTCGCCAAGTTCCTCAGCCTGGACAAGGTCGAGCTCGTCTTCACCGATGAGGCACTGGACGCCACCGCCCGCTTGGCGATCGACCGCAAGACCGGCGCGCGGGCGCTGCGCACCATCGTCGAGGAGGCGCTGCTGGAGGTGATGTACGACATCCCCGAGCGCACCGACGTGAAGAAGGTGGTCATCACCGGCGAGACGATCGAGCACGGCCAGCCGCCGATGCTGGTGACGGAGACCGACGAGTCCGAGCCGCGGCGACGCTCCGCCAAGGGCGGCCGCTCGGCCGAGCGCGAGGAGGAGTCGGCCTAGCCCTCCTCCTCCTCCTGTGGAGGCTCCGGGGGCTCCGTCGCTTCCGGCTCGCGCGCCGCCGAAGCGGCGATCCCTGCCTCGCGGGTGACCATGACCC
>DASUSP010000312.1:0-9381 GCA_036375035.1 Candidatus Limnocylindria bacterium | reverse complement strand
GATGATCGTCGTCCTCGGCCGGCCGAGCGACGAACCGGCGACCCGGGCCTTCGTGGCGAGCGACCTCGGCGCCATCGTCTTGACGGCGGCCGACGCGCCCACGGGTACGGAGCCGTCCATCAGCGGTCACGGGCGGGTGATCCTTCGGAACCCGGTCTGGTACCTGCCGGCAGACGAGCAGCAGCCATTCATGAACCTCGCGGGATTCGTGGACGCCAGGGAGCAGTCGTTCGAGGGTCCGATGTCCGGGGGCAACCTCCTCTTCGTCTCGGAGGCGTTCCTGTTCGAGGATGCGAGCACCGCCCAGGCCGCCATCGACGCCTTCTCGGCGGAATGGCAGGTCAGCTTCGGCTTCCCCGATTCCGAACCACGGCCGGTGGACATGGGTGATGGCGGCGTGCTGTTCGCCGGCCCCGCCACGGTGCAGAACGGCGAGCCGGGCTTCTACTACTTCTGGCGGCGGGACAACCTGGTGCTCAATGTGGCCGGCATCGGCGACGTCAGGGGGGAGGCGCTGGCGGACCTGGAGGCGGCGACGGAAGCGGTGGCACTCGATATGGATCGCCGCGCCGCTGCGAGGGTCGAATGATGGCTCGGGCAGCCGGTGGCGCAGTCGCCGCGGGTCTCCTTGCGCTGCTTACCGCTTGCGGCCTGGGATCGGAGAGCACATCCGCACCCGCCATCCCGGAATCGCCGGCAGCCACGACCCGTCAGCAGACCGTCGTGGCCGCGACCGTCACACTGAGCGAAGCCGGATGCGGGCTCACTGAGGGTGACCCGGTCGAGCCTGGCGCTCCGTTCGAGATCGAGGTCATGAACGACACCCAGAGCGACTCGGGCTTCGACCTGTACCTGCTGAAGGACGATGCGACCTACGAGGACTGGGTGTCTTTCCACCACACAGTCCAGGAATCCTTTGAGTCTGAAGAGGAGGTGAGTGGGAGCGCAGCCGACCTGGCGAGCCCCATCCACCTCATGGAGGCCGTGGCCGCCGGCGACTCCAGCGTTCTGACGGAAGCATCGGCCCAGGCGGGGGAGTACGTCCTCCAGTGCTGGACCTTCGTTTCGGAAGACGAGACGCGGGTCACGACCGCAGGCCCCCTCGAGGTGGCTGCATCGTCGTGAGTCTTGTCATCGGGGTAGCACGCGGCGCACCATGAACGGCGGCGTGGCGCTCGGGGCGGAGCGGACAACTCTCGCGGAGCTCGTCCGGGATGAGGCGGCATTCAGGACGTGGTACGACCGTGCCCTCCCACGCGTCTTCCGCTTCCTCCTGGCCCGATGCGGCGGCGACCCGACTCTCGCCGAGGAGCTCACGCAGCAGACCTTCCTGGAGGCGATCCGCCACCGCGACCAGTTCGAGGGTCGGTCGGACGTCGTCACCTGGCTGTGCGCCATCGGGCGCCGGAAGCTCGCGGACCACCATCGGCGCCGCCAGCGAGAGGAGAGGCGTGTACGTCAGCTCGAGGTCGCACCTGGCCCTGAAGCGGCCTGGCACCTGGAGGATGCGGCCGAAGTCCGCGCCGTGCTGGACTCACTTCCACCCGACCAGCGGCTGGCCCTGATCTATCGGTACCTGGATCAGCTGCCGGTTGCCGACATCGCTCGCCTGTTGGGCAGGAGCGAGTCCGCGGCGCAGTCACTCCTGGCGCGGGCGCGCGACACCTTCCGCGCCGCCTATGGAGGCCGGACCGATGCGTGACAGCGACTTCACGCGGCTCCTGGGCCTCCTGGAGGCGGAGGTGCGCGACGTCGAGCCCGAGACGGCCTTCGCCGATGAGCTGTTCGTTCGGCTTCAGGAAGAGGTCGCGCGATCGCCGCGGCTGTCCCGCCAGATGGTGCTGCTCATCGCCGCCCTGCTGCTGGTGGTGCTCATCGGGGTGACGATCGCGATCGGTGCCTTCCTGCTTCGCACCGATCCGGCCACCGAGCTGGTGCGACGTTCGCAGGCCGTCCACTCCAGTCCGCCGCCGTTCTCGGTGGTGACCACCTCGGGACCGATCGAGTGGGAGGTGCCCGGCTGGTACACCGCCTGTTCCGATCCCGCGGCCGAGGAGGAGTGGCGGTCGCTCCGGTGGCGCTACGAGTACGACGGTGCCGGCTCGTTCCAGCAGGCGTGCATCTATGGGGGACCGCCGCCAGGGTACGTGGGCGGCCTGGAAGTGGTGACCCAGGAGGGCCACGGCGTGTGGAACGCGGCCTTCTGGGAGCTCCTCCCCGGGGGATTCCTGAATCGTCCTCCGGGCGCACCGCTGGCCACGTTGCTGTGGCTCAACTGGCTGGACCCGCAGGGCGCGACGATCTCCTGCGAGGAATGGCAGCTGGGCGACGCGGCTGAGATCGCCGGGCGGGACGCGCAGGCGGTCTCGTGCGGCAACGAGCGTTTCTGGATCGACCGGGACAGCGGGATGCTGCTTCGTCGCGACCGCGGCGATGAGGTCGTCGCCGAGGTGCTCGAGCTGAAGGTTGGTGTCCCGCCGGATGACGCTATCACCCTCTACCCGGCCGGCTTCTCGACGCAGCTGGTCATTGGCCAGGCTCCGGCTCAGGTACAGCTGAACGAGCTGGATGGATCGACATGGAGTTCGTCAGCGCTGGCCGGATTGAAGACCGCGGTCCTTGTGCAGTGGGCATGTCCTGAGCCAGAGCCGTGCATCACGCTCGGCGAGTTCAGCTCGGCGGTAGCGGCACACCATGGTGAGCTCGGAGGGGTGGCGATCAGCCTGGACCAGGCGACGACCTTCTCGGCGAGCGACATCGAAGCCGCGCGGGCAGCGGGCATTCCGGTCCTGGTCGACGATTCGTCGGGGTGGCCACGCTGGGAGTACCCAATCCTGTCGGGGCTCATGCTCTTCGACGCCGATGGGCGCCTGGCCGAGCTTCTCGAGGCGCGGACCGTCGCGTCCATGGCAGCGGCGCTCGAGGCCTTCGTGGCGGGCACGCCCCTTCCGGAGCTTCCCCCATGGGACGGTTACTTCACCGTTGGCCAACCGGCGCCGGCTCTCACCGGGGAGCGGCTCGGCGGCGGCGTGTTCGACTCCAGCGCGGCGCCCGGCATCCCCGTCGCGATTCTCGTCACGCCCCGATACGTGCCGGGTGCCGTGGATGCGGCCTGCCCGTCTGCCGTGGCAGCACAGGAGGCCGTGGCGACGCTGGCTAGCGTCGCCCCGGAGCTGGCGGGCTCAGCCATCATCGGTGTCATCGCTTGGGGCAACGGGTTCAGTGGCGAGCCGTTCGATGGCTGGGACGGCCTGCTTGACGAGCTCGGCGTCTCAACGGACAACCTGGCAGTGGTGGCGCCGGACGAGCAGGCCTTCTCATCCTGGTATCCGTTCGTGATGCGCGAGGATTGCAGCAGCGAAACCCGCTCCACGCTCGCCGTGGTGGATCGCGCCGGCCTCGTCCACAGCATTGGTCCACCACCAGACGCTGCGGATATGGTCGATCTGTTGAGCGGACTTTGAGAGGCCGGAGCGTCAGCCGATGCCTGTATGCGATCCAGGTCCTGGAGCAGGTCGTGGGCGGCCAGCTCGACCGCCTCGTGCCGGCACTCGGCGGCCCGGTCGCGGCAAGCGATCAGGCCCGAGCGGTGGATGCGGCGGAAAATCACCCATGACGAAGGCGGCGCTCCGCTTGACGGTTCGCCTATTCTTTACTGATGAGGACGGATGTAAAGAAGATCCGACGCCGCGGTGGCACCACCGTCAGCAGCAAGCACCAGGTCACCATCCCCAAGTCCGCCATGGACGCGGCGGGCCTTCGCACCGGCGACCGGCTGCGCGCGGTGCCAAAGGGGCGTGGACGCGTGCTGCTCGTGCGCGAGGATGACCCGATCGAGCGCCATGCGGGTGCGCTGACCGGGGCCTATCGGCCTGGGGAGCTCGACGAGCTGCGAGACGAGTGGCACTGACCATTCTGGACGCCGGGGTCATCATCGGCGTCCTCGATGCGAGCGACGCGCATCACCAGGCTGCGCGCCACGCGATGCGTGAGGCCCTGGACCGAGGCGACCTCCTCGCCGTCCCGGCATCGGCCTACGCCGAGAGCCTGGTCGGTCCTGCTCGGCAGGGCAGGGAGGCGATGCGCAGGGTGGAGGCCTATCTCGTGGATCTCGCGGCGGACGTCGAGCCGATCACGCGGCAGATCGCCGTCCGTGCCGCATTGCTGCGCGCCCGCCACGGTTCCCGCCTGCCCCTGCCCGATGCGCTCGTGCTCGCGACGGCGCTCCACCTGGGAGCCGAGCGCGTGCTCACGACGGATAGGGGCTGGCCGCGTGTCCGCTTGAGGGTCGAGGTCATTCCCGGCTGAGGGGCCCGGCCGCGTCAGGTCGCCGTGCTCAGGTCAGGCGGGCGATCACCGGCTCGCAGGTCGCGAGGCCTTCCGCCGGGACAGTGACGTAGCTGATGCCCCACCGCTCCCGGCGGGCGAGGAGCGTCTCCACCATCTCCTCGGTGTCGCCGACCAGGAAGTGCGGGCTCGTGGGCAGCTCCTCCTCGCTGATCCCGTGCCGACGGGGCGGCGGCGGGCCGGTCCGCGTCCGGAACTCCGGGTCCACCTGCCAGACGATGATGCTGATCTCCAGTTGGTCCCATCGGTCGCCGGCGGCCTCGCGGATCCAGCCGATCTTGCGGTCGATGGCCGCGGCTGTGATGTCGGTGGGGTCGCCGCCGCCGCCGGGCAGCGAGCGCGGGTCGATCCCCACGATCTCCGCCTCGCGCGCGGCGAAGGCCAGCAGCTTCGGCCCACCGCCCCCGACCATGAACGGCGGGTGTGGCCGCTGGACCGATGTCGGCAGGTCGGCCTGGCGGATGGCGGGGTACGCTGCATCGGCCTCGTGGTCGATCCGGCCCTCGCTCAGCGCCTGGCGCAGCATCCGGAAGGTGGCCTTCATGCGCCGGACCCGGTCCGCTGGCGGGTCGAAGCCGATGCCGGCCGCCTCGAACTCGGGCCGATTCCAGCCGGCGCCGATCCCGATCTCCAACCGCCCATCGGTCATGGCGTCCACGGTCGCCAGCTCCTGGGCCAGCACCGCGGGATGGCGCAGCTCGTTGTTCAGGACCAGGGTGCCGATGCGGAGGCTGGTTGCCTGGGCCGCCGCCACCAGGCGCGGCAGGGGCCCCCAGTCCCCCAGGTGGTCGGTCGCGAGCAGGACCGATGCGCCCGCCGCTTCCGCTCGCTTCGCGAATTCCAGGACCGCTTCCCGGTCGCCGGTCGAGCCGGGCAGGGTCACGCCGAACCGGAACGGCCGCTGCTCAGGACGCATCAGCGGATAGGTCCTTGTCCTCCATCTCCCACGCGTGGTCGAGGTTGTGGTAGGCCGAGTGCCGGATGAGGAACGGCAGGTTCCACGAGCGCATGCGGGCAACCTCGCCGGCGTTGTGTGCCCGCATTGCCGCGACATACTCCTCCCGGTAGGGGCCGAGCGCCCCCGGCGCCAGCGCACCGCCCTCGGGGACCCTCAGGCCGACCTTCCTGGCGAAGTCCTCGGACTCGACCCGGATGACGTGGCTCACGATCCGGTCTCGGTCCCTCCCTCCGCCGCGCGGCCCCTTGCGCATCTCTGGCGAGACCCGGGCTGCGACGTCATCGAAGAACGTCCAGCAGGCACGCAACAGCCTGATGCCGCGCTCCAGGACCGCCTCGTCCATCGGGTCCGTCTCGATGGCCGCCGGCGCGAAGGAGATCGCCCAGAAGTCCGTCGAGGGAGTGCCGACCTTGTTCTCCACGATCTCCAGCGTGTCGGCGGCGTCGAACTCGCGCTCCATCCTCGCGAGAGCCGCGATCGGCCGGTAGCGGGGCCGATACGACTCCAGGGCCTCCAGCGCTTCCTCCGGCGTGTTCGCGCCCCGGCTCCAGCCCGGCCAGTCCAGGGCGAAGGCCACGGCCCGCTTCCCCTTGGGGCCGCGATCCATGACGGTGCGTACTGCCATGCTGCATTCTGGACCGATCCCGGCTGGTGAAGCGGCGAATCAGGGACGGATTGCCAGCTCGAGCGTGACGGTGTCGCCCAGCGTGAGCCCTTCGCCATGGCGGACCCGGTCCTTGATCGGGACGATGTAGCCGCCGTCCTTGGGAAACAGGGATGTCTCCCATTCGGTTGCGCCAATCCGGACCCTGACCGGGATCACGCCCCAGCCATAGCTCACGGCGTTCGCGATCTCATGAATCCCGTCGCTGACGCCATCGGGCACCTTGATGAAATGGTACGGAGCCGGGCCGCGCCAATGGAAGAGCTCGCCGGAGAACTCGACTTCGAGGGACGTGAGATCCATCAGGCGGTGGACGTTAGCACGGCCCTAGAATCGGTCGATGCTCCTCCCCGAGACCGAGCGCGCGCTCCTGCATCGCCTGGCCACCGCCCAGCGCGACGGCCGCGCGCCGTCCGTGGCCGGTGCCGTGGTCCGAGGCGGGGAGCGGGCCTGGTCCCAAGGCATCGAGGCGACCCCCGACACACAGTTCCGCATCGGTTCACTGACCAAGACGTTCGTGGCCGTGCTGGTCATGCGGCTGCGGGACGAGGGGCGGCTGCGGCTGGACGACTTGCTGGAGACGCACCTCGCCGACCCTCCGGTCCACGGCGTGACCATCGCCCAGCTTCTCTCCCACACCGCCGGGCTGGCCAGCGAGTCGCCGCCGCCGTGGTGGGAGCGCACGCCCGGTGAGCTGCGCCCGGAGCTGGCAGACATCGTGGATCCGGCACCCAGGCACTCGGCGGGGCGGCGCTTCCACTACTCCAACCCGGGCTTCGGGCTGCTGGGAGCGGTGGTCGAGGAGCTTCGCGGGCGGCCGTGGCCGGAGGCACTGCAGGGCGAGATCCTGGATCCGCTGGAGATGCGGCGCACCTCCTTCCTGCCCCAGGAGCCATATGCGCGGGGCTTTGCCGTCCACCCCTGGGCGGACGCGGTCATGCCGGAGGCCGTCCACCAGACCGGTCGCATGGCCCCCGCCGGTCAGCTGTGGTCCACCGTCGAGGACCTGTGCCGGTTCGCCAACCTGCTCACAGGCGAGGCCGATGGCGTGATATCAGCCGACACCGTGGCCGAGATGCGCGAGCCGCGATCTGCGCCCGAGACCGACAGCTGGGAGTCGGCGTATGGCCTGGGCGTCCAGCTGCTTCGCAAGCCGGAGCGAATGCTGGTCGGTCACACTGGCTCGATGCCCGGTTTCCTGTGCGCGCTATGGGTGAGCGTCGACGACGATGCCGGTGCGGTGGTCATGGCAAACACCACCTCCGGCCTGGCGGTGGGTGCCCTGGCCGCCGACCTGGTCGGCATCGTCACGGAACGTGAGCCGCGGATGCCGGAGCCCTGGCGGCCGGTGGCCGACGTCGACGCCGCGCTGCTGGAGCTCACCGGGCCGTGGTACTGGGGACCGACCGGGTACGCGCTGCGGCTGGAGGCCGGCCGCCAGTTCCAGCTTTGCGCCCTGACCGGGAATGGCAGCCGCGACGCGCGCTTCCGTCCCGCCGACGACGGAACGTGGATCGGGCTGAACGGCTACTTCGCCGGCGAGACCCTGCGACCCGTCCGCGATGCCGCGGCTCGGTTGACGCACCTGGACATCGGCTCATTCGTGTTCACCCGCGAACCGTACGATCCCGATGCGCCCATTCCCGGAGGCGTGGACCCGGACGGCTGGCGCTGAGCTCAGGCGACCGAGATCATCGGGAGATGCGCGGCGCCTCATGAGAGCAGTACCAGCGCCAGAAGGCTGGCAGCTGGTTCCAGATTGACACCCAACGACGGAGCGCAAACCTGACAAGTCTGAGGCTGTATTGCCCGGTCGCCGGCGCCGGGTCGGGTGCGCGAAGCGGATCAGTGGCCGTCGCGGGCGTTCACTCGCGCCAGGACGTCGCGCTGGGCCTCCACTTCGGCACGGGTGGACAGCGGGTTCAGCCGCACCGCCTCGGCGGCCGCCATAACGGCTGCGAAGGTGGTGTCCGGGACGTGGTCGCCGTCGGTATCGACCAGCTCCGCCAGCTCGACGCCGCCGTTGGCGAAGTTGAGCCATGCCGTCAGCAGCTGGCGGTCGAGCTGCTCGACCTGGTCGCCGCGCAGGCCGGCCACGAAGATGTCATCGAAGGCCTGCTCGATGGTGGCGGCCGACCGCACCTCGTCGAAGACGTTGCTCATGGCGCCGACCAGCTCGAGGTAGCACAGCAGCTGCGCCTCGCTGAAGGCGAGCTTGCCGTTGCCGCGGTACTGGTGCTGCCAGTAGCCGGCGCCGCGGCTCTCGCTCGGGGCGGCGGTAACGAGCACCGTAATGGACGTGCTGTCGGCACCGCCGTCGTCGTCCACGGCCGAGAAGACGACCTCGTACAGGCAGGCGGTAGCGAACTCGTGAGCGGTGTCGTGCTCGACGTCACGCGGTTGGACGGTCGGGCTCAGCGGCCCGTCCGGGGTCGGCGGGTTGACCAGCGAGACGAGGACGTCATCGGCCGTGCCGTCGTCGAAGGACCACGTGGTGGTGAGGTCGTCGCTCCCCGGATCCGTGGCCCGGCCGTCCAGCGCGACAGTGTCACCGACGTCGGCAAGCACCGGGCCGACCGTCTCGATGACCGCGGTGGGCGGCACGTTGCCAACCGTGACCGTGAACGAAGCGGTTCCGGTTCCACCGTCCTTGTCCGTGACCGCCACGGTGACCGCGTAGGCACCGTTGTCGCCGTAGGTGAAGCTGCTCGCCAGCGACCCGGCCTGTGGCGGCGTCGCGCTGGTGAGGACCGCCGCCACCGACTGCGGGCCAGCGCCGTCGCCGAAGTCGATGGTCGCCGCGTACGGGTCGTCATCTCCGGGATCACTGAAGGTGGCGGCCACGGACAGGGTCTGCCCCTCGTCGAGGGTCGTGACCTGCGCCGGGTCGAGCGTCACGGTGGGGGCCGCGTTCTGGGTGACCAGGATGAATGCCGCCTGGCCAACGTTCCCCCGGGAATCGGTGGCGGTCACGTAGACGTACTCCTCGCCCGGGCCGTCCGTCGTCGCGTGCGACCAGGTCCACGTTCCGTCCCCGTTGTCGGTCACGGATCCCAGCGACGCGCTCAAGGCAACAGTGTCGCCATCGGGATCGCTGATTGTGCCGCCCATCACCGCCGTGGAGCCCTCGGTGACCGTCACCATCGGATCATTCGCATCCGCGTACGGTCGCTCGTTGCCGGTCGCATCGGCCACGACCAGCTCGCTGGCCATGCCCTGGTGGTGGTGGAAGAAGATGTGGCAATGGATCATCCATCGGCCCAGGCCGCCTCCGGCGGTCACGCCGTCGGACATCGGGCGGTCCTCGAGGTGGATGCGGAAGGTCAGCGTGCACCCCGGCGGAACGTCGATGTTGTCCATGAACTCCGTCCGCGGGAAGGTGAACGAGGTCACCGCTCCAGGGCAGCCGGAA
>DASUSP010000311.1:0-7602 GCA_036375035.1 Candidatus Limnocylindria bacterium | reverse complement strand
TCGGGGTATCGGTCCCGAATGACCTGCGCGCGGGGGTAGGCGGAGATCGGTCCGAACTGGGCCCAGCCCACCGCCAGGCGGTCGCCGTCCGAGGCCGTGCGCCAGGCCAGCATCCCGTAGGCGCCGGCCAGCCGCTCGCCGACCAGCAGCCGCGACAGCTTCAGGTCGCGGGCCGCCGGGGAGTCCTCGGCCTCGCGCGACCCGTCGACGCGCTCCCAGTAGTCGCACGTCTGGCAGCGCCCGCCCGGCCGCGCCGGCGCCGGGATCTCGGCGAAGGCGTCCGGGTCAACCAGCGAGAAGAGAAGGTCAGCCATCGATCTGCAGCTCCCCCGCGCGGATCAGCTCCCGCACCGCGGCGATGTCCGGCGCGGGTGGGCGGTCCTCGGCAAGGTGCGGCACCAGCGACCGCAGCCGTGCGTGGGCTCGTGCCACGCCGGCGCCGGGCTGCATCGGAGCTCGGTAGTCGAGTCCCTGTGCCGCGCACAGCGCCTCGATGGCCAGCACCGTCTCGGCGCGTTCCACCACGTCGCGCAGGTGCAGGGCCGATGTCGCGCCCATTGAGACGTGGTCCTCCTGGTTGGCGCTGGTGGGGATGGTGTCGACCGATGCCGGATGGGCAAGCACTTGCATCTCGTTGACCAGGGCCGCGGCGGTGTACTGGGCGATCATCAGCCCGGAGCGCAGCCCGGGCGCATCGGTCAGGAAGGCCGGAAGGCCCGACAGGTGGCCGTCCACCAGGCGCGCGGTCCGCCGCTCCGAGATCGACGCCAGCTCGACCACCGCCGTCTTGGCGTAGTCGATGGCCAGGGCCAGCGGCTCGCCGTGGAAGTTGCCGCCGGAGACCACCTCGCCGGACGGGAAGACCAGCGGATTGTCGGTGGCCGCGTTCATTTCCACGGTCAGCACCCGGTCGAGCTGGTCGAGCGCGTCGCGCACCGCGCCATGCACCTGTGGCATGCAGCGCAGCGAGTAGGGGTCCTGGAGCCGGTGTGGGCTGTCGTGGTGGGACGCGCCGATCTCCGAGCCGGCCAGCAGCGCCCGGAGGTGCGCGGCCACCGCCACCTGTCCGGGGTGGGGACGCACGGCGATCAGCGCCTCATCAAAGGCGGCGGCGGTGCCCAGCATGGCCTCCAGGCTCGTGGCCCCGACCACGTCAGCGGAGGTCGCCAACCGCCGCGCGTCGGCCAGGGCAAGGGACGCCAGCGAGCCCATCAGCTGGGTGCCGTTCAGAAGCGCCAGCCCCTCCTTGGCGGCCAGCTGCAGCGGCTCCAGCCCGGCGCGGGACAACGCCTCGCCACCCGGGCCGGGGTCGGTATCGCCAAGGTACGCCTCCCCCTCGCCAATGAGCACCAGCGCCAGGTGCGCCAGCGGGGCCAGGTCGCCGGAGGCGCCCACCGATCCGCGCGACGGCACCACTGGATGCACCTCCGCGTTCAGCATGGCGCACAGCAGCTCTGGGAGGGCGGGCCGCACGCCGGAAAGGCCCACGGCCAGCGCGTTCGCGCGCAGCAGCATCATGGCCCGCACCACCTCGACCGGCAGCGGCTCTCCCACGCCCGCGGCGTGCGAACGGACGAGGTTGTGCTGCAGCTCCTCGGTCTGCTGTGGGTCGATCGTCACGCTGGCCAGATCGCCGAACCCGGTGGTCACGCCGTAGACGGTGTGGCCCTCGCGGACCAGCTCCTCGACCACGCGCCGCGAGGCCTCCATGCGCTCGACCGCGTCGGGGGCCAGGCTCACCCGGCTGCCACCGCGGGCCACGGCCACGACCTCGGGCAGGGTCAATCCGCGGCCGGTGAGCTGGACGGTCACGACCCTATACTACGGACGTGCGACGACTGCCGGACCCCACGAGCCGCCTGCTCGTGGACGCGGACGGCAGGAACCGGCTCGGGGGAGCGGTTCCCAGTCCCGCCGCCGCCTTCCTGCTGACGCTCATCGCGCTGCCCAGCCTGTTCTGGCTGGTCACCCTGAAGCGCACGACCGAGTACACGGTGCCCGAGGAGTGGCTGATGAGCGCCGTGGTGCCCCACCTGCGCCCCTGGGTCGTGGAGAACCTGCCGCCGCTGGACCTGCTGATCGTTGGCATCAGCGGCCTGGGGTCGGGGTGGTTCGTGGCCATCGGCTTCTCGCTGCTGGGGCTGCTGGCACTCGCCAAGGGCCGCTCCGACCTGGCGCTGGTCCTGGCGGCCGGCACCCTCGCCTTCCCGGTCGAGTGGGCCCTGAAATACTTCACCGCCATTCCCGGCATCAACCCTGCTGAGCTGTGGAGCGCAATGCTGAACATCAACGGTGTCGGCCTGGACGACATCGCCGACTTCCCTGCCGGTCACGCGCTGCGCGCCACGGTCTTCTACGGCCTGGCAGCCTTCTGCGTGGCGCGCCTGGCGCCCAGCCGGCGCCAGGGATACACCGCGTACCTGGTGGCGCTGGTGGTCATCGGTGCCATCAGCCTGACCCGGATCTACCTGGCCGCCCACTTCCCGATGGACGTGCTGGGCGGCTGGATGGCCGGCGCGGCGCTGGTGTCGGTGATCGTGTCGGTGCACGTCCTGGGCGTGGACGAGCGCCTGCGAGCCACCGGCTCGCACGGCGGACGGCCGGGCGACGCACCTCACCGGGTGGCGGTTCCGATCCGCCGCGGCACCCGGGACTGACCGCAGCCGATGCTCGACTTCATCCACACCACCATCATCCCGTTCTTCCTGGACCTGTACGACGCCATCGGGTACGTGGGGGTGGCCATCGCCATCGGGCTGGAAACGTTCGTGCCGATCATCCCCTCGGAGATCATCGTGCCCATGGCCGGCTGGAAGGTCAGCCAGTCGGGGGCCGACCCCAGCGTGGTGGAGCCGCTGACCAACGCCCCGTGGAACTGGATCGCGATCCTGGTGGTGGCCACCGTCGGTGCCGTGGCGGGCTCGCTGGCCGGCTACCTGATCGGGGCCTGGGGCGGGCGTCCGTTGCTGGACCGATACGGCCGCTACGTCCACATCAACCCCGACGACCTGGACCGGGCCGATGCCTGGTTCGAGCGCTACGGCGACTGGGCCGTCTTCTTCGCGCGCCTGGTGCCGCTGCTGCGGGCATTGATCAACTATCCGGCCGGCGTGGCGCGCATGCCGCTGGGCCGCTTCCTGCTGTTCAGCACGCTGGGGTCGCTGCCGTGGAACGCCGGGCTGCTGTTGGCCGGCTACCTGCTGGGTGAGAACTACGAGGCCCTGTACGAGTGGGTGCGTCCCTACGAGTACGTGATCTACGCGGTGGTGCTGCTGGGCGGCGCCTATGTCATCTACCGCTGGGCGAAGGGCCGTGGCGAGCCGGGAGAGGGCCCGGAGGAGCCGCCGGAGACAGCCTCCGCCTGACCGGCGCGAAGGGGCCGTTCGGCCGGTTGACCGGCCCGCCTGTGAGTGGCACGCTTGCCGGGCAACTGAACGAATCCATCGTCTTCGGGGCGGGGTGAAAGTCCCCACCGGCGGTCGGCCCGCGTGAGCGGGCCAGCCCGCGAACCTCCGAGGGCCCGCGTCGCGGAGATCGGCGCGGGAACCGACCGCGGAGGCCGACCTGACCCGGCGAGCGCGACGCTCACCGGCAGACAGGGCCGACGGTCACAGTCCGGAAGGGAGAAGGCGAGCGCGACGCGTTCCTCCGACGCATCGATGGCCGTCCGCGCCTGCCCGGCGCGCCACGGCCGCCGATGTCGGGTGGGGCGCGAAGGCGCGTGACGCCCCGGCGCCGATGGCCACAGCGGGGTGAAGGCATGGCCACGCAGCACACGGCACGCGCGACATCGGCGGGGACCGATGCCGGCCTGGCCGTGCGCCTGTCCGGCATCCGTCACGCCTTCCACGGCCCCGACGGCGAGCTGGTGGCCCTGGACGGCCTGAGCCTGGAGGTGCCGGCGGGGAGCTTCACCGCGATCATCGGTCCCAACGGGTGCGGCAAGTCCACGCTCCTGCGCCTGGTCGCCGGGCTGCTGACGCCGACCACCGGCAGCGTGACGGTGGGGGAGGGCGCTGACGCCACGCCCCCTGTCGCCGGGGATGGCCGGACGGGCCTCGCCTTCCAGCAGCCGCGGCTGATGCCGTGGCTGACCACGCTCGAGAACGTGGCGCTGCCGCTGGCGCTCGACGGCGTCCCTCCGTACGAGCGGCAGGAGCGCGCGGCCACCGCCCTGCGGCGCGTCGGCATCCCGGGATCCGGCCGCCTGCACCCGCGGGAGCTGTCGGGGGGTATGGCGCAGCGCGCCGGCCTGGCCCGTGCCCTCATCACCGACCCGCCCGTGCTGCTGTTGGACGAGCCGTTCAGCGCGCTCGACGCCCTGACCCGCGAGGCGTTCGACGCCGAGCTGCAGCGCCTCTGGATGGAGCGGCCGCGCACCGTGCTGCTGGTCACCCACTCGGTGTCCGAGGCGATCCGCCTGGCCGACCGGATCGTGGTTATGACGGCGCGCCCCGGCTCGGTGGCCACGGTGCTGACGGTGGACCTGCCGCGCCCGCGGCCGGTGCAGCTCACCGACCCCGCGGCGATTGAGACCGACCGCGTCGTGCGCGCCACGCTGGCCGAGGTCCACCCTCCCGAGCTGACGCCCTGGAGCGGGGAGGCCGACGCATGAACCCGCGGACCGTGCGGCGCATCGGCGAGGGGCTCGTCTCGCTGGCCGTCTTCCTGGTCGCCTGGAAGCTGCTCACCGTGGTGACCGGCACGCCCGAGTACATCCTGCCCGCTCCCGAGGCGGTGGCGGAGCGCGGCGCGCGGGCCATCGGCTCCGGCGTCCTGTGGGAGCACACCGCCGCAACGCTGCTGGAGGTGGTGCTGGGCTTCGCCCTTGGCGCCGCCACGGCCATCGGCGTCGGGGTGGCGCTCGGCAAGTCGCTGGTCATCGAGCGCGTCCTGTCGCCCTACATCGTGGCCGCCCAGGCGGTGCCCATCCTGGCCCTGGCCCCGCTGCTGGACATCTGGTTCGGCGGCGGCCTGCTGGCGCGGGTGCTGGTCTGCGCCCTGATCGTCTTCTTCCCGATCGCCATCGCCACCATGGTCGGCGTCCGCTCGGCCGACCCCCTGCTGCGCGAGATGCTGCGCTCGCTGGGCGCCACGCCCGGGCAGCTGACCCGGCGCCTGGAGATCCCATCGGCCCTGCCGGTCCTCTTCGGCGGGCTGCGGGTGGGGGTCACCCTGTCGGTCATCGGCGCCGTGGTGGCCGAGTGGGTCAGCGCCAGCGTCGGCCTGGGGGTGCTGATCAACATCGCCGACCAGGGACTGTTCGACACCCCGCTCATGTTCGTCGCCCTCGCCGCGCTGGCGATCATCGGCCTGGCCTTCTACGGCCTGGTCGTGTTCGTCGAGCGCCGGCTCGTCCACTCCGCTTGAGGTAGACCGATGTCTCCGCGCCGTCTCGCCACCGCGACCCTTGGCCTGTTGCTCGCGTTGGCCGCCTGCTCTACGGCGAGCCCCAGCCCGAGTCCGACCGACCCCGCCAGCCCCGCGTTGTCCGGTTCGGCCGCGCCGTCCGTTGCCGGCTCCGTGGAGGAGCTTCGCCCCGTGCGCCTCCTGCTGGGATTCCGCCCCGATGTCCAGTTCGCGCCGTTCTACCTGGCCCAGCAGGCCGGCTACTTCGCCGACGCCGGGCTGGAGGTGACGATCGAGCACTCGAACGACGTGATGCGCCTCGTCGCCGACGGACAGGCGGAGGTCGGCGTGGCGGATGCCACCGACCTGATGATCGCCCGCACCGCGGGCATTCCCGTCACGTACGTGGCGACGCTCTACCTCCACTTCCCGGTGGCGCTCATCGGGGCGCCGGACGTGGTGCCGAACGATCCCTCGGAGCTGGCCGGGCTGCGGATCGGGACGCCGGGTCGCTTCGGATCCTCCTGGCACGCGCTCCTCGCACTGCTCGATGCTGGTGGCTTGTCGCCCGATGACGTCACCATCCGCGAGTACCCGGCCTTCAACCAGGTCGAGGGTCTGCTGAACGGCGACGTCGACATCATCACCGGCTTCCGCGTGAACGAGCCGCTCCAGCTCGAGGCACAGGGCTTCGAGGTAAAGACGCTCACCGTGGATGACCTCGTCCCGCTCCCGGGGCCAGGGATCGTGGTGGGCGACGAGCTGCTTGCCGACGACCTCAACCTCGTGCAGCGCTTCGCGATGGCTGTGGTACGCGCGCAGGACGTCATCGCCGAGGACGCACAGCTGGGACTGGACGCCGCCATCGAAGCGGTGCCCGCGATTGGCGAGGATCCGGAGACGGCCCGGGCCGTCCTCGAGGCCACCGTGGAGGTCTGGCGCGGCCCGGCGGGTGGCTCGACCGGCTCAATCCAGCCCGAGATCTGGCAGAGCGGTTACGAAACGATGCGTCGCCTCGGCTTCATCGACGGCTCGGTGCCGGTCGAGGAGATGTACGACCGCCGGGTGGCGGGCGGCTCGGCGCCTACCCTGTAGGTGTCCGGCGCCGGACGCTGAAGCGCTCGGCATGATGGCGCCGCTCCTCGTGGGCGCGCTCCGCGGCGAGGACGTTCTGCTCCAGGAGCATCATGGTCGTCACCGGGCCCACGCCGCCGGGGACCGGCGTGATGGCGCCGACCACCGGCCGCACCCGGGCGTAGTCCACGTCGCCCACCAGCCCGTCGGGCGTGGTGTTGATCCCGCAGTCGATCACCGTGGCGTGGCGGTTCACCATCTCGGGGCGGATGAGGCCCGGCGAGCCGGCGGCCACCACCAGGATCTCGGCGCGGCGTGTCTCGCGCGCCAGGTTGCGTGTGCGGGAGTGGCAGACCTGGACCGTGGCATCGGCCCCCAGGAGCAGCGAGGCCACCGGGCGCCCGACCACCGCGGAGCGGCCGACCACCACTGCGCGACGGCCGGCGACCGGGATGTCGTACATGCGCAGGATGGCCATCACCGCCAGCGCCGTGGCCGGCGCGAAGGCGGCGTCGCCGCGGGCCAGCTTGCCCACGTTCAGCGGCGTGGCGCCGTCCACGTCCTTGGCCGGGTCGATCAGCGCCAGCACCTCGGGCGTCTCCAGGTGCTCGGGGATGGGCTGCGCCACCACGATGCCGCTGACCAGCGGGTCGCGGTTCAGCGAGCCGATGCGGGCGGCCACGTCCTTGAGGCTGGCTCCCCCCGGTGGCGTGACCTCCACCGGCTCCACCCCGATGCTGCGCGCCGCGCGCGCCAGGCTGGCGGCGTAGACCTGGGCCGGGCCGTGGCCCTCGAAGCGAACGATCGCCAGCCGCGGCGGGGCGTCCTCGCCCAGCGCCGCGACGCGGTCCGACAGGTCCCGCCACAGGCGGGACGCCACCGCGCGGCCGTCCAGGATGCGCGCGCTCACGAAGGCTCCAGCCTCCCGCTGACGGTGGCCATGGTCCGCGCCTCGGCGTCGGTCGCCTGCGCCTCCAGCTCCTCGAGTTCGGTTGGCGCCGTGGCCCGAAGGCCCGCGTCGGCTGGCAGGTACGGCAGGTTGATGCGGACGTTCATGGCCGCGCCGCGCAGCGCGGCTGCGGACAGCAACGCCCCTACGCCCGCATCGCTGACGGCGTTGGGGTTGCCGATCGGCGCGATCCGCTCGGCCAGCTGCAGCGTGGCGGCCGCCAGCCGGGC
>DASUSP010000310.1:0-2079 GCA_036375035.1 Candidatus Limnocylindria bacterium | reverse complement strand
ATCACCACCGAACTCGAGCGCACCAGGCTGCTGTCCGCCGCCGGTGGGCAGCTCGGCATCCAGCCCGGCGTTGATCCCCCGGCCACCGATGTCGCCTTCACCCAGGAATGGCCGGGTGGACAGGCCCTCGACGTGACTTCACGACTGATGGCTGGAATGGCGATCATGTTCGTCTTCTTTACCGTCAGTTTCGGGGTCACGACGCTGCTCGAGGAGAAGGAGAATGGGACGCTCGCCCGGCTGCTCGCCGCACCGATCCCTCGCAACGCGATACTCGGCGCCAAGGCACTCGTGAGCTACACGCTCGGCGTTCTGGCCACCATGATCCTGTTCATCACCGCCACGGTCCTGATGGGTGCCGAATGGGGTTCGTGGCTCGGCGTCGTGGCGCTGGTCCTCACCGCGTGCCTGACCGCCGTAGCCCTGATGGCCATCGTGGCCGGCCTGGCCAAGCGGGCCGAAGGCGCGGGCGCCGTACAGTCGATCATCGCGGTTGGGCTGGCGCTGCTCGGCGGGTCGTGGTTCCCGGTATCCGGGGAAGGGGTGCTCGGATTGCTGGCCCGCATGACCCCACACTTCTGGTTCCTCGAAGGCCTGGAAGATCTCGCCAGCGCGGCCTCGTGGACCGTCGTCTGGCCATCGGTCGTGGCCCTCGGGACCATCGCCGTCGTGGCGGGTATTCCCGCAGCCGTGCTGCTTCGCAGGAAGCTGACGCCATGAAGATCGCCTCCATCGCATGGCACAACCTCATCCGGATGGTCCGGGAGCGGGCCAACATCTTCTTCGTGCTGATCTTCCCGATCCTGATCGTCGCCGTGCTGGGTTCGCAGTTCGGCGATTCCGGCGAGACGCCGGAGATCGGCATCACCACAGGCTCGGATTTCGCCGAGCGGGCCGCCGACCGGCTGGCCGATACCGGTGCGGCCGGCGTGGTGTGGTTCGACTCCGGAGCCGAGCTCCGAGATCAAGTCGCGACCGGTTCACTCGCGGCCGGAGTCATCGTGCCGGACGACGCGGATGCCCAGCTCGAAGGCGGTAGGGAGCCCGAGCTGACCGTCCTGCTCAGCGAGGACGAGGAGGCCGCACAGCTGGACGCGGTCGCCCAACGCGCCTTCGCGGCCGAGGCCATGGAACCCGGCGTCGTGCGCCAACTCACGCAGCTGTCGGGACGTCCGGCCGAAGACGTTCGCGACGCTGTCTCGCATGCGGCATCCGGGCTGATGCCTATAGACACGACTCGCCAGGTCGCCGGCGGTGGCGAGCCGGAGGACGATCCGATCGGGTTCTCTCAGATCGCGGTCGGAATCCTGCTGCTCATGACGTTCCTGAACGCCCTCACCGGCGCGTCGGCGCTGATCCAGAGCCGGCGGCTGGGGGTGAGCCGGCGCATGATCTCGACGCCTACCAGCATCGGGACCATCGTGATCGGTGAAGGCTTCGGGCGCTGGGGTGTGGGCATGTTCCAGGCGCTGTACATCATGATCGCCACTGCGCTGCTCTTCGACGTCTCATGGGGTGACCTGCCTACCGCCATCGTCGTTCTCGCCCTGTTCGCGGCCGTCGCCGCAGGCGCCGCGATGCTGATCGGGGCGATCATGCAGAACGACGAGCAGGCCGCCGGCATCACCGTGCTGGCCGGACTCGCCCTCGGCGCGCTTGGGGGCACGATGCTCCCCCTGGAGCTCTACAACTCGACGATGAACAGCGTCGCCCACATCACGCCGCATGCCTGGGCGATCGACGCGTTCACCGATATGGGACGGCATGGGGCCACGCTGGTGGACGTGCTGCCGGAAGTCGGCGTGCTGGGCGCAATGGCGCTGCTGCTGATCGCTCTGGCGTCCTGGCGGCTGCGCGTCACCCTGACCCGGCTCTGATCGAGGGCGAGTACCCCCGCCGGTCGCTCACGGCGCGGGCGTTGCGCTCTCGAAGCCCGGATGAGCAGGCGGCTTCCGAGACGACGAGGGGCCTGAACCGATCGACCCGCCCATCCGTGTGAATGGTGCACGCCGCCAAGGAGAAGGCGGCAATGACAGCCCCCGGATGGCCGCTGACCGTTCCCTCGCCATCCGGGGGTGC
>DASUSP010000309.1:0-4759 GCA_036375035.1 Candidatus Limnocylindria bacterium | reverse complement strand
GGCTACGTCTTCAACTTCATCACCTACGGCGGTCACCAGATCGACGGGCTGGCGGCCGAGGAGTTCACCACCGCTCTGCGCGAGGACGGCATGCTGGCCCTGGCCCGGCTGCAGCGGAAGCTGCGCCTGGTGGAGTCGCCGTACCGCACGCCCCAGACCCTCGTCGGCGGGCCGCGCGGCGACGCCGCGCTGGGCGCCGCATCGGGCCTGACCGCGACCACGAAAGCGATGGGTGCCGGCTCCACCCAGGTGCAGCACCTGGTCCACACAGAGGTCCCGCCTCGCGTCCTGGCCGGCTGGCTGGCACGCTGGGCCGAGCATCACGGCGTAGGCTTCGAACCGGGGGTCACGCTGCGGCCGCACACGGCCGGCTCCGAGGTGCTGGAGCTGGTGGTCACCGACCCGGATGGGCGAAGGCTGGCGAACATCGTCTTCGCCACGATCCAGGACCGTCGCGGCCGGACGATCCTGTCGGTGCGCGACCAGAACACGCTCGATCCGGCGATGCGCCGCAAGCGGCTCATGACGCTGATGCACCTCTTCCTGGTGCATCGCTACCGGGCGGCATCGGTCCATTACCTGACGCCGACCGAGGACAACCGGCTGCAGTGCGAGCGAATGCGGCAGATCGGGCTCTTCTCGACGGTGAACGACGAGGTCGGCGACATCATCGTTGCCGACATCGACGGCGCAATGGTGCGCGACCTGGTCGCCTCCGACGGCGAGGCCCGGGAGCGGCTGATCACCGGGGGCCGCTAGCAGCCTGGCCCCATCGACCCGTGGGTCGAGGTGACCATCGCGCCATTGGGCGCGTGCCGCGGGGTGCCTAGGGTGAGGTCAGACCCTCAGCCCCGGGAGCCCGCCATTGCCAGTCCGCACAGCCCGCCTTCTCCTCGCCGCAGTCCTGGCCGCCGCCGCCCTCGCCCAGACACCCGCGCCGGTCGCCGCCGCCGGACCGAAGGTCGCGATCATCGTGGGGCCTACCGGGTCCATCACCGACGCCTACCGCAGCCGCGCCGACCAGGTCGCCGCCGCGGCCGTCGCCGCCGGGGCGACGGTGGCCAAGGCGTACTCCCCGCGCGCCACCTGGCCACGCGTGCTGGAGGCGGTGCAGGGCGCCAACATCATCGTCTACTTCGGGCACGGCAACGGGTTCCCCAACCCCTACGGCTCCACCGAGCTGCGTGACCGCCACAACGGCTGGGGACTGAACACCTCCACCAGCAACGGCGACGCCGACAGCTGGTCGGCCGGGACGCTGGTCTACTGTGGCGAGAAGGCGCTGCTGGGCACGCTGGGAGCCTACGACGGCTCGCAGCAGCGCAAGTACTGCACCGGCGGCCCGATCCGTCCGGCTCGAAACTTCGTGATGATCTTCGGCCAGGCGCACTACGCGCCGGGCTTCGGCGAGCGCTACGTCAAGTCAGACCCGCGGACGACCTACACGCAGGCTCGCCAGCGCGTGCGCAACTACTCGTACCCGTATCTCAAGCTGGGAGCGTCGGCCTTCTACGCCACCGCATATAGCGACGCGCACCAGCTCGTGGCCCGGCTTCTGTCGCACCCGAACCGCACCTTCGGCTGGTCGTTCAAGAAGGGGGTAGGTTTCGATGCCGATGCGCTGCGCAAGAGCTCCCATCCCGACCGCGACGCCAAGATCTGGCTCCAGAAGACGGTCATCGAGCACTTCCATTTCGGGCAGCCGGACTACTGGTACGCGTTCGCCGGCAAGCCGGGCCGGACGCCGGCCGAGGTTGGCCTGACGGCGGCATCGGTCGAGGGGCCGCGGGTGATCCGAAAGACCCCTTCCCCCGGCCGGACCGACGTGCGGCTGTCGGCACGCCCCTCGGCAACCTTCTCCGAGCCGGTGCTCCGCATCAACGAGAACACCGTCAAGCTGGTCAACGTGGCCACCGGGCAGGTGGTGCCCGCCCGCGTCCGATACGACGCCGACAAGCACATGGCGCGGCTCATCCCCGACCAGGATCTCCAGCCGGGCACCACGTACCGGGTCAAGCTGGCTGGATGGATCCGCGACGTCGACGACAATCGGCTGGGCGCCGTCTCCTGGAAGTTCACGACGGGGACCTGACACGTCGTCCCGAAAAGGGGGGTCCTTCGGCCCTAGGCGAGACGTTGGCGGCCCGCTCAGCATCGGGCTCCGGAGGAGTGTGATGGGCGGCTGGCGTCCCCGGGGAACCCACGCTCGGCTCGGGCCGCTGCACCTGCTGGTCGAGCGCTACGTTCACTGCCCGCGTGGCGGGCTGGCCCCCCTCAGCCGTTGCGAGGCGTGCGACCTGATGCAGGGCATGCTGCTTGGCGATCGGCTGGAGGTCCTGTGTGCGTATCCCGAGACGGTCCCCGCCCTTCGCCCCTCGGCCACATGGGACCAGATGAATGGCACGCAAGGGTCATCGACGCCGAGCGCGGCCGGTGAGCGACGCGACGCGGCACTGGCGCTGGCGACGCCGCAGCGCTCGCGCTCGCGCCGGCGAGCGGCGCCGCGCGCCCGGGCCTCGCTGATCTTCGAGCGCGACTGGCCCGACGATTAGGCCGGGCCACCGGGTCAGCCGGGTCGCGGGATGAGCCGCAGCGCGAGAGGGACGAGCAGGCCCACCACGATCGGCAGCAGCAGGCTGACCAGGATGCGCGCGACGGCGAAGCCAGGACCGAGCAGGGGCAGCTCCCAGATCAGGACCCGCTGCCAGCCCAGCAGCGCCCAGGCGGTGAGGTAGGCGGCCACCGGTCCGGGCCCCGCGCCGCCCTGCATCAAGGCCGCCACCAGTGGAAACTGCAGGAAGGGTCCGCCCGGCGTGGCCGCACCGGCCAGGGTCGCCACACTCAGGCCCAGCAGCCCGCTCTCCTCGCCGACCACCCGGCCGATGGCGTCGCGTGGCAGGAGGACGGTGACCAGGCCGGCCAGCAGGAATCCCAGCACAAGCTGGGGAAGCACCGCTCCCAGCAGGCCCAGGCCGGTCGATGCGCCGCGCCAGGCGAGCTGCCCGCCGCCGACCGCGAGAGCGGTCACCGTCAGCGCTACGACCAGCACGCCGAGGATCAGGATGGACGTCAGCATGCCGCGGGACCTCTCGCTGCGGAGTGGCTGGCTCATGACGCGTCGACCGGCTCCGGCGGCGGCGCGTCGCGGATGGCGACCAGGAGCACGGCGGCGGCGAGGTAGCTGGCGGCCATGATGCCGAAGGCCGCCGGGTAGCCCCACGCGCTGACCACGCTGCCGATCACGAACGCCCAGAAGGCACCCACGCCGAAGGCCAGGGTGAAGTACACGCTGAATGCGACGTCGCGGGTCGGGCCGTGGGCGCGGTCGGCGAGGTACGCCTGCAGGATCGGCGATTCGCTGAAGACCGCCGTTCCGAACGGGAGCAGCAGCGGCGCCAGCAGCCAGAGGTTCGCGCCGGCAGCCAGGAAGGCCACGATCCCGATCGCCGAGATGACGTAGTAGCTCACCAGGGTCCGGCGCCGGCCGAACCGATCCGACAGCCAGCCGGCCAGCAGGGGCCCGACCACGGCGCCGATCAGCAGCAGGGCGTAGAGCATGGCGGTCACATCCTCGTCGATACCGAGCGGCCCGCGAAGGTAGAGCAGCATGAACGGCGCCACCAGGTCCAGACCACGCCCGCCCGCCGCGACCAGCGCAGCTCCCAGGATCAGTCGCAGGTCGCGGCGCCCGATCACCGTCCGGAACTGGCTCCGCACCGATCCGGCTTGACGCGCGGCGGCCCGGTATGCGGTCGCGTCCTCGCGCACCAGCAGGGCGATGGCCGCTCCCACCAGCAGGGCCGGGATGCCGAACAGGGCCAGCGTTGCCTGCCAACCGACGGCGCCAAGCAGCGCGGCCCCGACGAAGGGCACCAGGATGGTGCCCACGTTGCCGCCGCTGATGTGGGCGCTGATGGCGAATCCGCGGCGCCCCGCCGGGTAGGTGTCGGACAGCAGCGCGTTGCCGACCGGGTGCTGCGGCGACGCCCCGATGCGCGCGGCGCTGATGGCGCCCAGCAGCTGCCCCACCGACTGCGCCAGGCCGCCGACCAGGAGCGACGCGCCGAAGACCAGCTGCCCACCGGCCAGCAGCGCCGGGCGCGCCACCCATCGGGTCAGGAAGCCGTACGCCAGCTGCATCGAGCCGCCGACCGCGGTGGTCACCGCGATGAACAGCCCGATGTCGCGGGCGTCCAGGTCGAACTGGACGATGACGATGGGGTAGACCAGCGGCATCAGCGCCGACTGGGCGTGGATCACGGCGTGGCCCAGCGCCAGGAGGCCCAGCGTGATGCCCGGACGAGGGATGCTACGATCGGAAGCGATGTCCGTCACCGCCGGCGCGCCCTCCAATCAGCCGCCGGACCGGGGGGCCGACGAGCTGGAGACGCGTCTCATCGCCACCATTCCGCTCGTCATGCGCCACCTCCTGGCGCACGCGCGGCGACGCTCGACCTGGAAGGGCATCACGTACCAGCAGTACAACGTGCTGCGCATCATCCACACCGAGGGGCCCATGCCGCAGGCCGACATCGCCCGGCGGCTGCTGGTCAGCGCCCCGGTCATCACGCGCCTGGCCGGCGGACTGGTGGAGGCCGGGCTGCTGGAGCGCGGTCGCGACCCCAAGGACCGCCGCTCGGTGCGGCTGACGCTCACGCGCTCCGGCCGCCGCCGCGCCACCGCCATGCGGCGCGACCTGGAGGCCGCGGCGGCCGAGCTGGTGGAGCCGCTTCCCTCCGACCGGAGAGCGGCGGTGGCC
>DASUSP010000308.1:0-12277 GCA_036375035.1 Candidatus Limnocylindria bacterium | reverse complement strand
AGCCGCGCGCAGTTGTTGCAGCCGGGGCCCAGAACCTTGATGTCCATGGTCGATCGTCCTTTCACGAGATCAGGTTGAGCAGGAAGCCGACGAGCATGATCCCGACGGCCACGATGCCGGTGAAGATGGCGAGCAGCGGCGGCTTCAGGACGCGCCGCAGCAGGATGGTGGACGGCACGCTGATGGCCACCACGCTCATCACGAAGGCCATCGAGGTGCCGAGCGCCACGCCCTTGGCGGTCAGTGCCTCGGCGATCGGCACCACCCCGGCCGGGTTGGCGTACAGCGGGGCGCCGGCGAGCGTCGCGACCACGACCGCGAACGGGTTCTCTTCCCCGGCATAGGTGGCGAAGAAGTCGGCCGGCACCCAGTTGTGAATCACCGCGCCCAGCCCGATGCCGACCAGCACGTACGGCCACACCGAACGCGCGATGTCCGCCGTCTCCTGCCGAGCCGCTGCGACCCGCTCGGCGAGCGTGGGGGCGTGCCCGCGGGCGGCCAGCTTCCCCACCGGGGTGGCGAAGACGAACGGCTCCACCCAGCGTTCGAGGTTCAGGCGGCCGAGCGCCCAGCCGGCCAGGATCGCCAACGTGGTGCCCGCGACGAGGTACAGCGCGGTGACGTGCCAGCCGAACAGGCCGCCCATCATCACGGCGCCCACCTCGCTGATGATCGGGCTTGAGATCAGGAAGGTCATGGTCACCGCCAGCGGGACGCCGGCGGCCACCAGCCCGATGAAGACCGGCACCGAGCTGCACGCGCAGAACGGCGTCACCGCCCCCAGGACCGCCGCCAGCCCCAGCCCCACCAGCAGGCCGCGACCCATCAGCAGGGATCGCGCCCGCTCCGGCGAGAAGGAGGCGCGCAGGAGGCCGATGGCGAAGATCAGTCCCACGAGTAGCAGCATGATCTTGACGCTGTCGTAGGCGAAGTAGCGGACCGCGTCGCCAGCGCGCGAGTCAAGGTCGAGCCCGATGAGCCCGCCCAGGATCGGGCCCCAGATCCGCTCGTTCAGGGCGAAGAGCGCAGCCCAGGCGGCCGCCGCGGCGGCCAGCGCGAACCGCAGGCGGCCATCATGCCCGCCCGTCACCGCGGCGACCTTCTGGACCTCGACGTGGGTGTGCGTCATCTCAGTCACCAGTGTCTCAGTCGGCGCTGAGATGTTCGCGTGCCGAACGGCCCCATTGAGCAGTCCGCTCCGCCCCACCCGGCGGTGGCACGCTCCATCGGGCCATTCGCCGCGCATGACCCTTCCCGCGTGCGGTTTGGCCCGATCTGCAGGGCCATCCGGGGCTGATTCCGGCATGATCGCGCGATGACGGACGTGATGCCCCGCATTGACCTGCGCTCGGACACAGTCACGCTCCCCTCGCCGGGGATGCGCCGCGCCATCTACGAGGCGGAGGTCGGCGACGACCAGTACGGGGAGGATCCATCGGTCAACCGGCTCCAGGAGGAGGTGGCCGGCCTGCTCGGCAAGGAGGCTTCCCTCTTCCTGCCGACCGGGACCATGGCCGACCAGGTCGCGCTGCGCGCGCTCACGCGTCCCGGGGACAGCGTGGTGGTGCCGTGGGGCTCGCACGTCGAGCTGCACGAGACCGGCGGCGCGGCCGCCAACGCCGGCGTGCAGCTGGTCCGGGCCGGCGACCCGGCACGACGGGGGCGCTTCACCGCCGACGACTTCAGGGCCGTGGCCATGGCGCACGGCCACATGCTCTACCCGCCAACGACCCTGGCCTGGATCGAGAACACCCACAACCGCGGCGGTGGGCTGGTCTTTCCCAAGGCCGATGCCGTGGCGATCTGCGCCGCGGCCCACGACCACGGCGCGGCGGCCTTCTGCGACGGTGCCCGCCTGCTGAACGCGGCGGTCGCCAGCGGCCGTCCCGCCGCCGAGCTGTCCGACCCCTTCGATCTGGTCAGCCTGGCGCTCTCGAAGGGGCTCGGCGCGCCGGGCGGCTCGATGCTGGCGGGGTCGGCGGCGCTGATCGACGTGGCGCGGCGACATCGGCGCATGCTGGGCGGGGCGATGCGCCAGGCTGGGATCCTGGCGGCCGCGGGACTGTACGCGCTGGCGCACAACGTCGAGCGGCTGGCCGAGGACCACGCCAACGCGCGGCTGCTGGCCGATCGGCTGGCCGAGAGCGACGCCTTCCTCCTTGATCCGGAGGCGGTCGAGACCAACATCGTCGTCTTCGACCTGGCCGATCGCCCCGCCGTTCCCGACGCCCCAGCGTTCGTGGCCGCCTGCCGCGAGCGCGGGGTGCTGCTCAACGCGTTCGGGCCGCGGACGGCGCGCGCCGTGACGCACCTGGACGTGGACACGGACGCGTGCAGCCGCGCGGCGGAGGTGATGCGGAGCGTGGCCTAGCCGGGACCGATGCCGCGACTCAACCCGGTGATCGGGCTCCAGGCCGATGCCAGCACCAGCCAGACCAGAACCAGGTTGATGGCGAAGCCGAGCAGCAGCGCCGGCGAGTAGAAGAGCAGCAGCAGGACGGTGGAGCCGGCTGCACCGGCGATCACCATTGGCGCCCACCAGCCGGCGGGAACGAGCAGCCCCACTGTCGACAGGGCCGCGAGGAAGAACGCCAGCAGGGTGGCGACGATCATGACGATCCCGAGCGTCCGCAGCACGCCGGCATCCAGGCCCGCGCCGCCGATGAGCCAGGAGCGACTCATGTCGAACGGCCACTCCGTGCCGCCCGCTGTCGCTGCCGCGCCTTCGGGCCGCGGGAACAGGAACATCACATGCACCCAGCCATGCGCGAAGAGCAGTGCTGCCAGCAGCCACTTGCCGATGCCGATGTCGCGGTCGAGCAGGAACCAGGTGAGCGCCCCGATGAGCGCGATGCCGATCCCCAGGGGAAGAAGCTCGAAAACGGTTCGCATGGAGATCCTCCGTTTCGGGTCGGCCCCCACGGTCTCCCAACCGTTCCGCCGCGCACCAGTGCCGGGTGGACCCGGGTCGAGGGGCAAGAGGTCGTGATCGGGCAGGAAGGTCCGGTGGTACCGGCGGTTGGGGCCGGACGACCGTTGCCGGGCTGGACACCGCGTGGCTTGATGGTGGCGGGCAAATCGCTCCAACCAACAGGAGGTGGTCCCGATGCGCATCCTGCTCGCGATCGACGGCTCGGAGTCATCGGTCCAGGCTCGCGACATGATCGCCAGCCTGCCGTGGCCGGAGGGGACCTCGATCACGGTCCTGACCGCCTACGAGCTGCCGGTCTCCTGGGTGAGCGGCGTCGCCGTGACCGGCGGTGACTGGATGGAGACCGCCGAGAACGACCTGCGACGCCAGCTGACCGAGGATCTGGCGGAGCTGGCGCGCCCGCTGGAGGGACGCGGCTGGACGGTGGAGCGCCGGGTCGTGGACGGCCGCCCCGGGACGCTGATCCTGGAAGTTGCGCGGGAGATCGAAGCGGATCTCATCGTCCTCGGGTCGCGCGGCCACGGGACGATGCGGGCGATGCTGCTCGGTTCGGTGTCGGCGGAGGTGTCCGGTAACGCCGATCGCTCGGTGCTGGTGGTGCGCGGCGATCGCGCGACGCGGCTGCTGGTTGCCACCGACGGGTCGGATTGCGCGTCCGCGATCCCGGGCGTGCTCGGCGAGTGGGGCGTCTTCCGCGGGCTCCCGGCCATCGCGACCAGCATCGCCCCGGTCGACTCCCCCGCCTACGAGCTGATGGTGAGCCTCTACACCCTCGGCGCCGCGCCGCTCGACCAGCAGCGCAAGGAGCAGCTCGAGGCGCACCGCCGCCACGCCGAGTCGATGGCCGAAGCCCTGTCCGAGATCGGCCTCCAGGCCGAACCGGTGGTGGGCGCAGGCGACGCGGCGCACGAGCTGGTCAAGCTCGCCGGGGAGCGGGAGGCGGACCTGGTGGTGACCGGCTCCCGCTGCCTGCACGGCATCGAGCGATGGGTGCTGGGCAGCGTCGCGCGCAACGTGGTGCTGCACGCGGAGGCATCGGTCCTGGTCATCCGTCGACCGCAGAAGGCCGGGGCCTGATCCGCTGAGCCCGGCGCCGGGTGGACCCTTGCCAGCTCGGCGACCGCGTGTACGATACCGCCGGGCCACCGAGCGGCCGCTTCAGCCATGCCGTGCCGTGGTGCCGGACAGGGCTGGGGGGAACCGGCGTGGAGGGTGTCTGAGCGGTGAGTGCCCAGGAGTTCCTCAGCTTCGTCAGCCAGGCGATCTACCTCGCCCTCTTCGCCGTGGCCACCGTGCGCTTCGCGCGCCGGCCGAGCTGGGCCTCGTTCGATACCTTCCTGTTCTTCGCGGTCATCGCGGTCCTGTTGCTGGCCGGGGACGTCGCGCGCATCGGCGGGTTCGAGGAAGCCCCGGCGCTGAACGTTCTGAACTGGGTGGGGGTCTCGGCGCTGCCGTTCATCCTGCTGCGGCTGGTCGACGACTTCCGGCCCCAGCCGATCTGGATCATGCTGCTCGCCAGCGTGGCGTTCGCGGGCGTCGCGATCCTGGGGATCCTGTCACCGCAGCCATGGGGCGCCCTGGGCCTGGTGGTGGTCGTGTTCGTCGTGGTGCTGGGCGTCTACGCCTCCATCGGCTTCGCGCGAGAGGCGATGCGCTCCACCGGCGTGACCCGGCACCGGATGCAGGCGGTCGCCCTCGGGTCGGTGCTGCTGGCGGTGGTCCTGCTGCTGGCCGGCGTCCGGCTTCTCTTCCCTGACGAGACCGAGGCCCTCCCGCTCATCAGCCAGGTCGTGGGCCTGGCGCTGGTGCTCTCCTACTACGTCGGCTTCGTCCCCCCGGCCATGTTGCGCCGGGCATGGCAGGAGCCAACCCTGCGTGCCCTCCTGGCCGAGGCCGCCGAGCTGGTGCAGCTCTCCGACGCGCGCGCGGTTGCCGACCGGATCGAGCAGCGGGCCACGGCCGCGACCGGGGCCGACGGTGCCGCCGTGGGGCTGTGGGACGAGGACGCCCAGGAGCTGGTCTTCCGCGGCAAAGATGGCGACCGTCGCATCCGCCCGGGCGACTTCATCGCCGGGCGCGCCTTCGAGCGGCAGACACAGATCTTCTCGACCCGTGCCGAGCGTGACGCGCCCGAGCACGCGGACGAGTACCGCGCCGTGGGCGTGCACGCCATCGCGGCGGCACCGATCACCTCCGGCGACCGGCGGTTCGGCGTCCTGGTCGTGTACGCAGCCCGCCCTCCCCTCTTCACCGATGACGTCCTGTCACTGATCGGGCTCATGTCCGAGCAGGCGGCGCTGGTGCTGCGCAGCCAGCAGCTTCTCCAGGAGGCCGCGCAGGTCAGGGCCATGGCCGAGGTGACGCGGCTCAAGGACGACTTCCTGTCGGTCGTCGCTCACGACGTTCGCACGCCGCTGACCACGATCCTGCTGAACGCCGAGCTGCTGGAGCATCAGGTGGAGAAGGGAAGCCCGAACGCCCGGCGCGCGGCCAGCCTGCGCACCGAGGCGCTGCGCCTCAAGCAGCTGGTCGAGGATTACCTGGACGTGGTGCGCGCGGACCAGCGGCGCGCGCTGCGCCGTGACGAGCACGACCTGGTGGCGCTGGTGCGCGACGCCCTGGACGGCATGGAGCACGGAGTGACGCGGGTCGTCGTCTCGGGTGACGCATCGGTGAGCGGCGCCTTCGACGGCCCCCGCATTCTGCAGCTGGTGCAGAACCTGGTCAGCAACGCGCTGAAATACAGCGACGCCGGCGCGCCGGTGGAGGTGGACGTGCGAGCCGAGGGGGACAGAGCACTGCTATCGGTGGCCGATCACGGCATCGGCATCCCCGAGGCGGACCTGCCCAGGCTCTTCGAGCGCTTCCACCGAGGCCAGAATACCGATGATCGACGCTACGGCGGCCTCGGCCTGGGGCTCTACATATGCCGCCAGATCGCGGAGGAGCACGACGGTCGCATCGACGTCGAGAGCCGAGTGGGAGTCGGCACCACCTTCACCGTTCGCCTCGCGCGCTGGTCGCACGGCTCTGACGAACATACCGATGCCGCCGAGGCGGCGTCGTGAGTGGGCCGGTTCTCGTCGTCGACGACGACCCGGCCATCCGCGAGGCGGTGCGCGACGTGCTGGAGGGCATGGGGTTCCCGGTCGAGACGGCCAGCGACGGAGCAGCCGCCCTGGACAAGGTGCTGGAGGAGGTGCCGCGCCTCGTCCTGCTGGACATGCGGATGCCGGTGATGGACGGGTGGGCTTTCGCGGAAGCGCTGCGCGAGCGCGGGCTCGCGCTGCCGGTGGTCGTCATGACCGCCGCGGCCGACGCGCGCCGCTGGGCAGACGAGATCGGCGCCATCGGCGTCGTGCCCAAGCCGTTCGCCGTGTCAGAGCTGATCAGTGCCGTGGAGCGCCATATCGGCTAGGCCGGCGACTCCTGCATGCCCATCACCAGGTCCTGCGCGGCCTTCTCCTCCAGCTCGCGGTCCAGGATCGGCAGGTACAGCTCCTCCTCCTTGGCGAAGTGGAGCATCACCACCGCGTGCAGGCCGTACAGCAGCCGCCGCAGCGCCTCGATGGTGTCGCGCGTCGGGTTGTTGCGAAGGCGCGCCTCCAGGAAGCGGAGCGCCTCGGTCATCCGCGCAATCTCGACGTGGTCGCGGCGCATGGTCGCGCTGCAGCCGGGCGAGCCGAGCGTGCGCTCGACCAGCGGGTAGAGGATCTCCTCCTCGACCCTGGCGTGCGGAAGCAGCCCATCGGTCAGGAAGGCCAGGGCCTTGGCCACGCGCTGCTGGACCGCGGAACGATCCAGGTCGCTCGCCCCGGCCGCCGCCGTCCTCAGATCGTCGACCAGCCCCACCAGCTCGCGGTGTCGCGCGCGGAGCGGGTCGGTGGGGCGCTGCGGATCCGCCATGCCATGCCTCCTTGAGGCACAGCATCGGCGCGACCTCCGAAACGTGGACAGTGCCGGAGGTCCCTTCGGGGCATTGCCACCCGGCCCGTCCGCCGGGGCGAACTCGCGCCATGTCTCCGGGCATGCGAAGAGGCCGGCCCCATCGAAACGGGACCGGCCTCTGGGCGACGGGTGCCGGTGCGGGCTACTTGACCTCGACGGTCGCGCCGGCCTCGGCCAGCTTCTCCTTGACCTGCTCGGCCTCCTCCTTGGTGACGCCCTCCTTGACCGGCTTGGGAGCCGCGTCGACGAGGTCCTTCGCCTCCTTGAGGCCCAGGCCGGTGAGCTCGCGCACGGCCTTGATCACCAGGATCTTGTTGGCGCCGACGTCGGTCAGCACCGCGTCGAACTCGGTCTTCTCCTCGGTCGCCGCGGCTGCGGCGCCGTCCCCACCACCGGCCGCCGGTGCGGCGGCGACGGCCACCGGGGCCGCGGCGGTGACGCCGAACTTGTCCTCGACCGCCTTGACGAGGTCGCTCAGCTCCAGGACGGTCATGTTCGAGATCGCCTCGAGGATGTCGTCCTTGCTCAGGGTCTTGGTTGCCATGTGTGGTGTTGCTCCTTCTCGCTCGACGTGCGGCGCCTGCTCAGGCCGCGCCCTCGGTCTTCTGCTTCTGATCGGCCACGGCGTTCAGCACGCCGGCCAGGTTGCGGAGATTGGCCGCCAGCACGCTGGCGAACCCGGTGAGCGGGCTGGCGATGCCGCCCGCCAGCTTGCCCAGCAGGACCTCCCGTCCGGGGAGGGCTGCCAGTCGCACCAGGGCATCGGCATCGACCGGGCGGTCGCCCAGCAGGCCGCCGCGGATGGTCACGGTGCGGCTGTACGGCCGGAACGCCTCCTGCAGCGCCTTGGCCAGCACCACCTCGTCGCCCGTCACGGTGGCGAGGGCGGTCGGTCCCTCCAGCAGCGGCTTCAGCTCGGCGCGCTCGGCGTCGTCGGCCGCGATCTTCAGCAGCCGATTCTTGGCGACGTGCAGCTCCACGCCGCTGGCCCGCAGGGAACGGCGGACCACCTGCATGTCGGAGACGTTCAGGCCACGGTAATCGGCCACCGCGACCGCGGTGCTGCCGCGCAGCAGCTTGGCCAGCTCCTGCACCGCGTTCCGCTTGGCTTCGGTCGGCATCGGTCTGTGGTCCACCTCCAGGTATGGAAAGGGTCCTCGCGCGTCAGCACGAGGACCCGTGGTGGATCACATGAATCGTGCCTCGGCGTGCCGCCGGCCTCGAGGGCCGGCAATTGGCCCGGGGGTTTCACCCGGGACGCATCGCTGTCTCTGGCTGATCTTCGATTGCGAGGGCCGATGGTACCGGGTCGAGCTCGTTCCGGCAACCGCGGGGTCCGGTGGGGAGTCGGCCCTTCCAGTGAGAGCCTCCTCCCCGCCGCGTCTACGGGAGCAGGCTGGCTCCGCTCACAACGTAGACCACGTTCGCCGGCGCAGCCGCCACCGCGACGTCCGGGACGCCGTCAAAGTCCACGTCACCGATGCCGACAGCGTCGAACCCCAACGCGGCGCCGGGCACCGTGCCGACGACGCCGGACGCCAACGGGGAGCCGTCGTCGCCGGAGAAGATGTCGAAGCGTCCACCGCTGCGGGCACCATCATGGCTGGACCAGGAGCCGATCACGAGATCCTGGACCCCGTCGCCATCGAGATCGCCGGCCTCACGGCCCGGTCCCAGGCCGTCGAAGGGCGAGTCCCCGTCGATGGTCCTGGCGACAGTCCCATCCACGCCGGAGAGAACGTGGGCTCGGCCGCTGAGGTGGCTCGCAGTGGTGGCTGCGTAGTCGCCGGCGTAGACGTCAGGCACGCCGTCACCGGTGAGGTCGTCCAACCCCGCGACGAAGAAGGAGCCAAGGTCGTGGCCCGACTTCGGGGCATCGAACCGCCAAAGCTGGGTCCCGGTCCTCCCGGAGAAGAGCCAGACGCCGCCGTCATCCCATTTGCCCGCGTCACGCGCCCCAACCACGTGCTCCGGCACGCCGTCACCATCGATGTCCGGCACCCAGTCGGTGCCGGTCCCGAACAGGTCGCCGGCCACGCTGCCGTCGAGCGCGTGATGGACCGATCCATCGGCTCCGGAGAACACGTAGGCACGCCCGGAGTCCACGCCATTCACGTCGGCCTCCTGGGCTCCCACCAGCAGGTCGGCCCTGCCATCGGCGTTCACGTCGCCGGCGCTGGCCACCGCCACCCCCAGGCGATCGTCTCCAGTGCCAACCAGCGTGAGCAGCCGGCTGCCATCAACGCCGGAATAGACATATGCCAGGTGCACGCCGGGCCGTCCGACGACGATGTCGTGGGTCCCGTCGCCGTTCACGTCTCCGGCGTCAGCGATGGCGTACCCGAAACGGCCCCCGGGGCCCTCGTCCAGCGCCAGCAGTTCCGCCCCGGTCGCACCATTGAAGACGAAGGCTCGCCCGGTGCCTGCAGGTCCGCCGGCATCGTCGGCCACGATCAGCTCCAGCACCCCGTCGCCGGTGATGTCGGCGAGCTCGGCGACCGCCCAGCCGAACTGCGTCGAGCCGGGGGCCGTCAGGGTGTGGATCACGTCGACATCATCCAGGGTTCGGTCTACCGTGGCCGCACCTGCAGATCCTGTCACCATCGCAGTGAGGCTTGCCGCCGTCACCAGGGCGGTCAACCGCCGCAATCGCATCGGTCTCTCCTCCAATTCGAGGCGGCGGCCGAAGGGCAACGGGCCGCCCGCACCGCAACCTAGGCCGCGGCGGACGGGAGCGCTTCCATGATCTTGCTCAGATCGCCGCTGAGACCCGGACGGCGGCGCGCACGCGGGAGGGGGCTACCCCGTACAGCCTGCGGAAGCGGTCGGAGAAGTGCGACGAGCTTGCGTAACCGGCCGTCAGTGCCACGTCCGTGAGTCGGATCGACTCGTCGAGCACCCACTCCAGGCTGCCGCGCAGCCGCAGCTCATCGCGGTACGCGTGCAGACCCAGGCCTGTGTGCCCGGCAAAGACATGCGAGAGGTGGAATACCGATACCGCCAGGGCGCGCGCGATGTCCTCCAGGGCGAGCGGGCGGTATGGGTCGGCGGCGAGGATGGCGCGCGCGCGCTCCACGAGCTCTTCGTGCGCGCGGAGGGTTGCGGCGCGACGCGCCCGGCGCCGCGGGGGTCGGTCGGGAAGGCGGGATACGACGTGGGTCACGAGACGCACCAGCCGCTCCTGGATCTCCAGGTCGGGCCGGGACCCGGCCTCGAGGATGGCCGCGATCGCCTGCATCTCGAGGTAGTCCTCGGGCCGGCTGGGCGAGGTCGTGATCGCGAAGGGCCGGTGCTCGACGGCGCCAATCCTTGCCAGGTCGGACCGCGCAATCTCGTCGAGCAGGTCGGGCGACACCACCAGGAAGAGGCAGTGGTCGCCATCGCGGCTCACCAGCGCCCGGCGGTAGGCCTGATGGCGGTTGTAGAAGACGAGCCGGTGCGGATCCGTGATCGTCGGACGATCCCCATCCTGGGTGATCTCCACCGCGCGTCCTGGAAACGCGATGACGTGCCCTTCCTCCACCCGGTTCTTCCTTCGCCATCGTGCGTCGTCGGGCCAGCAGTCGAAGCGGCCGACCTGGATCTGGGGCCAGCGGTACAGCATTCGCACCGCAGTGCGCGCATGGGGGCGCGTCACGACGGAGTCAAGCGGGGCCAGCATGGTGCCTACCCTACCCTTGAGCACTGGCTGGACGTTCACCGGGGGTGTGCGGAGGCCGCCTTGGCCACGCGCGATCGCATCCGATGCAACCAACTGCGAAGGTGGCTCCGCCGATGCCGCGCTGTTGCAGGCGGTGCTGGCGGGCGGCATGGACGACGGGAAACCAGGCCGCGGTGGACCCCTAGTTCCTATTCGGTTGCATCCGCGGCAAGCGCCGTGCGGACGCCGCGGCCTATGCCGACGCCGCGGCCAGGGCCGAAGGGATGTCGATACGCACCCCGGGGCCCATGGTCGGGGCCAGGGTCAGCGTCCGCATGAAGGTGCCCTTCACGCCGGAGGGCTTCGAGCGGTTGATGGCGTCGACCAGCGTCGCCACGTTGGCCTGCAGCTGGTCGGGCGTGAAGCTGGCTCGTCCCACCGGGACGTGGACGATGCCGGCGCGGTCGACCTTGAACTCGATGCGGCCGGACTTGATCTCGCCCACGGCGCGCTCGATGTCGAAGGTCACGGTGCCGGACTTCGGGTTGGGCATCAGGCCACGCGGGCCCAGCTTCTTCCCGAGGCGGCCGACCATGCCCATCATGTCGGGCGTGGCGATCGCCACGTCGAACTCGAACCAGCCGGCGTCGATCTTCTTGACCAGGTCATCGCCGCCCACGTCGTCCGCCCCGGCGCGCAGCGCCTCCTGGGCCTTCTCGCCCTGGGCGAAGACGATCACCCGGGTGGTGCGGCCGGTGCCGTGCGGCAGCACCACCGTGCCGCGCACGAGCTGGTCGGCGTGACGCGGGTCAACGCCCAGCCGGAGATGCGCCTCGACGGTGGCGTCGAACTTGGCGGTGGACAGCTTCGGCAGCAGCTCGGCCGCCTCGCTCAGCGGGTAGCGACGCTCGGACTCGATGAGGGCGGCCGCCTCGCGGTACTTCTTCCCGTGCCTGGCCATCAGTCGCGCACCTCGATCCCCATGCTGCGAGCGGTGCCGGCCACGATCCTCATGGCCTGCTCGACCGTGTTCGCATTGAGGTCCTGCATCTTGGTCTCGGCGATCTCGCGCAGCTGCGCCTGCGTCACCGAGCCGACCTTCTCGCGGTTGGGCTGCCCCGAGCCGCTCTCCACGCCCGCGGCCCGCTTCAGCAGGGCGGCGGCCAGCGGAGCCTTGGTGATGAAGGTGAAGGAGCGGTCTTCGTAGACCGTGATCTCGGCCGGGACGACGTAGCCGCGCATGTTGGCGGTGCGCTCGTTGAAGGCCTTGATGAACTCCATGATGTTGATCCCGTGCTGACCCAGCGCGGGACCCACCGGGGGCGCGGCGGTGGCCGCTCCTGCGGGCGCCTGCACCTTCAGGACGGTGCGGATCTTCTTTGCCATTCAGTCTCCTCCGAGGTGCTGACGGAGCGGTTCGCGCTCCTCCCTCTCTGGGGGCCGATGCGGCCGCAGGCCGCCATCGGTTCGTATCGGTCCTGCTAGAGCTTGTCGATCTGCAGGAAGTCGAGCTCCACCGGGGTCTCGCGGCCAAAGATGCTGACCAGCACCTTGACCTTGTTGCGCTCGGGGTTGACCTCGTCCACGGTGCCGATGAACTCGGCGAACGGGCCGTCCTTGACGCGCACGCTCTGGCCCTTCTGGAACTGGACCTTGAACTTGGGCGCCTCGACGCCCATCTGCTTGAGGATCTTCTTGACCTCGCTCTCCATGAGCGGGGTCGGGCGGTTGCCGGAGCCGACGAAGCTGGTGACGCC